>NZ_BSTC01000007.1:300000-375889 GCF_030269305.1 Kineosporia sp. NBRC 101731 | reverse complement strand
GCCCCGGCGACCAGGCACGATGCACCGAACCCACCACCCGCTACAAGCCCCGCCAGAAAGTCATCGACCAGGTCATCGGACGATTCCAGCACTGCGTACACCCCGGCTGCAGCCGCGACGCCCGACAATGCGACATCGACCACGCCATCCCGTTCGCCCAAGGCGGGACATCATGCCCCTGTAACCTCGTGCCATTGTGCCGTTCCCACCACCGTCTCAAGACACACGGCGGCTGGAAAATGCGCCTCACCCGCCCCGACGAGCCCTACCCGACCGGCAGCATCGAATGGAAGAGCCGGCTGGGCCAACACCACGTCGAAGAACCACCACCCATGCCCGGCATCCCCGACCGCGCCACCCGCGACCGGATCCGCGAACAGGAATGGCAAAGCGAACTGCGACGGGTCGACCCGACAAGCCACACCGCACCCGCCGAGCCCGAGGCGCACTTCGGGGAGCCGCCCTTCTGAGACCGCGACACGCCTTCACGGGCAAGCCTTCACGGGCACTCAGAGCCGAACAACCGGTTCCCCGGGAGCCCGTCCCCTCACAGCTCCTTGATCCGGGCGTTACGCCAGCGGCAGGCCGCTCCCGCACCCCATCGGGACTCGCCGAACATGTCGTCGTTGTCGTGGACCTCGAGAGCCAGGTGCCCGGCCGGGCCGAGGAAGCCGGCGATCGCCGCCGCGTCGTAGTCGGGCACATCGATCGCGGCGGTGTCGAGTTCGGCGATCTTGAGGCCGTTCACCCAGGTGGTGAGGGTAGGCAGGGCGCCACCCACGCACAGCACCCGCACCTCGTTCCAATCACCCCAGCGCCAGGCCTTCAGGAACTCCTCGACGCCGGCGACGTAGGAGAGCAGACGCTGCTTCTCCGGGGTCACCGGCTCCTGGGAGGTGACCGGATCGTCCGGCCGCAGGCCCACCGGGTTCCCGGCGTCGTCCAGAACGGAATCCAGGGCGAACGGCACCGCGTGGAAGCTGGCCAGGCCGTTACCGAAGAAACCGCCGATCGAGCCGGAACGGCGATGGTCGACCAGCACCTGGAAGCCGTGCCAGCTGTCGGGCCGACGGCGCAGCATGATGCCTGTGTCGGCGGGCCAGTCCGGCTTGGCCTCGATCACCAGCTCAAATTCGCCGTAGGCCTTTTCGCTGAGCAGGTAGCCGCCGTAACCGGGGGTTCCCTGCCGGCCGACCACGGCGCCGTCCTCCACGGTCCAGACCGCCGGGTGCTTCTCGGGTTCGACCGGCGGGCGCAGCCCCTGCCGGGCGAAGAAACTGCTGATGTCCGGTCCCCCTGGATACAGGGTGGTGTAGACGCGCGGGACCGAGCGCCAGCCCGCCAGGGTCACGCCGTCGAACAAGGGGGTGAAACCACTCTCGCCGAGCGTCACTTCACGCCTTCCCCGAGATCATCGGCCCGCGAGTAGAAGGGCTGCTCCGTCAGGTATTCCAGGGCGAACCGAGAACTGGCCATCCGGTCGGGCAGGTTCGGTACGTCGACCTCCACCACGGTCCAGCCGTCCCACTCCTGCGGCAGAGCCGCCAGGACACCGGCGAAATCGGTCTGACCACGGCCGGGTTCGATCCACACGTGCCTGCGGAGCGTCGCCGCCAGGTAGTCGTCACCGGCCTTGATCGCGGCGCTTCGCGCCTGAAGGTCGACGTCCTTGATGTGCAGGGCCACCACCCGATCGGCGTAGTCACCGATGACCGAGACCGGATCGACACCGGCCCAGACCAGGTGGCCGGTGTCCGGACCGAAACCCAGGGCGCTGCCGGCCGAGCGGTCCAGCACCTCACGCACCTCGGACTCCACCTCGACCAGCGAACCGACGTGCGGGTGCAGGCCGTATCGCACGCCGACCGCCGCGGCCGCCTCCGCCGCCAGGGCCATCCCCTCAGCGATCACCGCGCTGGCCTGAGTGGACTCGCCGGCCCCGACGGCCGGTGCCGCAATCCGCTCCGGCGTCAGGTCGGCAGCGATGAAGGCCTGGTCCAGCCCGAAGGAGGCGTGCGCCTCGGCGTGCCGTTTGATGCCTTCCACCAGAGCGGCGTGCTCGGAGGCGTCGTGAAAGGCTCCGGAGAAGTAACCGGGAGCCGGGAACATGCCGTGCCGGGCGAACAGCGCACCGTACGTGGGCACGTCCATGTCGGCCGTCCACTCGACGGTCATCGCCGTGTATCCCGCGGCCTTCAGGTCCATCAGGGCGGTCTCGACCACCTCGAAGCTGAGGTTGTAGCCCAGATCGCCCAGGATCCAGGGCAGGGGGTTGATACTCAGTCGATGCATCGTTGCCATCGTCATCTCCCTCAGAATGTCAGTTCTCGACCGGGACCCAGGTGCGTTCACGCGCGGAGGTCAGGACGGCGTCGGCCATCCGGACGGCCCGCAGCCCGTCCGTGAAACGCGGAAGACCGTCCTCCACCGTGCCGTTGATCGCCGCCGTGGTGTCGCGCACCAGGGCGTTGAAACAGTCCTGGTACCCCTGCGCGTGACCGGCCGGGACCAGGGCGTACCGGGCGGCTTCGGGGTACAGCGTCTGGGGGTCGCGCACATGCAGAAGGCTGCCCGCGCGCCGGCCTTCCCAGAGCAGTTCGGGGTTCTCCTGATCGAAGGCCAGGGTGGATTCGGCGCCGGAGATCTCCAGGCTGAGCCGGTTCTTGCGGCCGGCCGAGACCTGACTGATCACGGTGGAGCCGATCACCCCGGCCTCGGTCTCGAACTGGACCACCGCCACGTCTTCGGTGTCCACCGCAGCGGCACCACGTTCACCGTTCACCGTGGCCAGCCGGGCCGAAACGGCGGCGATGCGGCTTCCGGTGACGAACTCCAGCAGATCGCACCAGTGCGAGCCGATGTCGGCGAAGGCCCGGCTCGGACCACCGGTGGCCGCCGAGACCCGCCAGTTGGTGTCGTCCGCGCCGAGCAGCCAGTCCTGCAGGTAGCTGCCGTGCACCACATTCAGCCGGCCCACCTCACCGGCCGCGATCTTGGCCCGGGCCTGGCGGATCATCGGATGGAAACGGTAGACGAACGGGACGACGCCGATCCGGTCGGCGTCGGCAGCGGCCCGGGTGACGTCGAGCGCCTGCTCGACCGATACGGCCAGCGGCTTCTCGCAGATCACGTGCTTGCCGGCCGCGAGCGCGGCCAACGTGATCTCGGCGTGCACGGCGTTCGGGGCACACACGTGCACCACATCGATCTGATCGGAGGCGACCAGATCGGACCACTCCCGAAATCCCCGTTCGGCACCGAGGAGGCGGGCGGCCTGCTCGGCCTCCTCCGGACGGCCGGCGACCCCGACGAGGCGGCCACCCGCGGCCGCGACGGCACGGGCGTGGACCTGCCCCATGAAGCCGGCACCGACAATTCCATGGCGCAACCGCTCGGGCACACCCACATCTTGCACAGTCATCCGTCTCACCTGCGATCTCCCCGGGCTCCGTGCGCGAGGTCGGCTGCCTTTGATTTTGGATCGTGCCAACCACTCGTTCAACGACTGTTTTATGCCCGGTCCGAGCATTAGTCGTACATCGGGCGCCGACCGTCCTGAGCAGTGGACTCTCCCAGGAAGTAGGCTCGCCGACGTGGATCTGCAAGACCCGGCGAATCCGGTCATGCCCAGCAGCCCGGTCTGGTTGCAGGTGCCGCCGCTGTCGGCCCGGGTGAGCCCCGAGGTCATCGCCAGCACCCTGGCGCGGTTGATCTCCAGCGGCACGGCCACGTCCAAGGCCGACCTCAGCCGGCTCACCGGCCTGGCCCGCTCCACCGTCGACACCGGCATCCGCACCCTGGAGTCCATCGGGGCCGTGCGGGTCGGCGGACTCCAGCATCTGGCCGGGCGGGGCCGCCCGGCCGAGGCCCTGGAGATCGACCCGTCGTTCGGCCTGGTGCTGGTCGCCGACTGCGGTGTGCACCAGGCCCGTCTGACGGTGTTCGATCTCGGGCAGAATCTCCTGGCGTCGCACTCGCTGAGGCTCAGCATGGCCGAGGGCCCGCGGCCGGTGCTGGACCGGCTCGCGGACGAGGCCGCCGAACTCCTGGCCGGCCTTCCCGGACCCACCGATCACCTGATCACCGTGGTCGGCCTGCCCGGGCCGGTGGACGACCGCAACGGAACCGTCGTACGCCCACCGATCATGCCCGGCTGGGACGGGTACCAGGCCGCCCGGCATCTGAGGGACCAGCTGGGCGGACGGGTCAGCCTGGAGAACGACGTCAACCTCCGAGCCCTCGGTGAGGCCCGGGCCCGCCCCCCGGCGCCCGGCCCGCTCCTGTTCGTCAAGGTCGGCACCGGCATCGGCGCGGGGATGGTCACCTCCGACGGCCGGCTGCTGCGCGGGGCCGACGGGGCCGCCGGCGATATCGGTCATGTGCGGGTTCCCGATGCCACCGCACCGTGCGCCTGCGGGAACATCGGCTGCCTGGAGGCGGTGGCCGGCCTGGGGGCCCTGAGCCGGGCAGCCGCCGACCTGGTCGGCGACGGTCCCGACGCCGTCGAACGCTTCCTGCAGGCCCTGCCCCGGCGCGAGGGCCGGGCCCTGGAACTCGTGCAGGGGTCGGCCCTGGCGATCGGCGAGGTGCTGGCCGCCTTGGTGCACATGGTCAACCCGTCACACATCGTGCTGGGTGGCCATCTGGCCGAAGCCACCGATGAGCTCCTGGCCGGTGTGCGGAGCGTGGTGTACCGGCGTGCCCTCCCCCTGGCCACCCGCAATCTCACCATCACCGGTCCGGTTCACCCGACCACCGCCGGATGCCTGGGTGGGTTCGTCATCGGCGCCGAGCAACTGCTCCAGCCCGATGCCTTGCTCGAGCGGCTGAACACTCGTCAGCACAGTCATTAACGCCGCCAGAAATCCCAATTCGGGCCATATTCCGAGGTTGTTGCCGCGCTGAACGACCTCTAGCGTCTATCGCCTGAAGCACAGGCCACCTCAAACGGATGGATGCGATGGAGCAGCAAGAGATCGTCGAAGCCCGGCAGCCCGTGACCCTGTTCACCGGCCAGTGGGCCGACCTGCCGTTGGAGGAGGTCGCGAGGCTGGCCGCGGGATGGGGTTACGACGGCCTCGAGATCGCTGCCTCCGGGGATCACCTCGACCTGAAGCGGGCCGACGAAGACCCGGCCTATCTGCAGAGCCGTCTGGACATCCTGGACCGGTACGGCCTGAAGGTCTGGGCCATCTCCAACCATCTGGCCGGGCAGGCCGTCTGCGACAACCCGATCGATTTCCGTCATCAGGCCATCCTGCGCGACTACGTCTGGGGCGATGGCGAGGCCGAGGGCGTGAGGCAGCGGGCGGCCGAAGACATGAAGCGCGCGGCCCGGGTGGCCCGGAAACTGGGCACCGATGTGGTGGTCGGCTTCACGGGTTCGAGCATCTGGCAGTACGTGGCCATGTTCCCGCCGGTTCCGGCCGGCGTCATCGAGGCGGGCTACCAGGACTTCGCCGACCGCTGGAACCCGATTCTCGACGTCTTCGACGACCAGGGCGTGCGTTTCGCCCACGAGGTGCATCCCTCGGAGATCGCCTACGACTACTACACTCTCGTGCGCAGCCTGGAGGCGATCGAGCACCGTCCGGCCTTCGGTCTGAACTGGGACCCGTCACACATGATGTGGCAGCAGATCGACACGGTCTCGTTCATCTGGGAGTTCCGCGAGCGCATCTATCACGTGGACTGCAAGGACACCCGCGTGCGCCCGCCCGGCGGGCGCGCCGGCGTCCTCGGCTCGCACCTGCCCTGGGGTGATCCACGACGGGGCTGGGATTTCGTCTCCACCGGCCACGGCGACGTTCCCTGGGAAGACGCGTTCCGGGCCCTGAACTCGATCGGCTACCGGGGCCCGATCTCGATCGAGTGGGAGGACGCGGGAATGGACCGTCTGCACGGTGCGGCCGAGGCCGTGAAGTTCGTGCGCTCGCTGCTGTGGCAGCCCCCCTCCGCCTCGTTCGACGCGGCCTTCAGCAACCAGTGACACCACCGGCTGCTGGTGCGCAGACCGCAACGGTCCGCGCACCAGCAGCCGGTCAGGTGAATCAGGCAGATCGATCAGATCGCGCAGATCGCGCAGATCAGGCGTCGATCGGATAATCCACGAAGGCGAAGGCCGATCCGTCCGGAGCCCAGCTCGGCACATTGATCGTCCCCTGCCCCCCGAACAGGGTCACCACGGTGGTCGGCTGCTGCCAGTCGTCCACCCGGACCAGGCGCAGTTCCACCGGCAGATCAGCGGGGTGACCGGTGGTGCCGGACGGGTAGCTGAGGTACACCGCGACGTCACCGGTCGGTGCGACGTGCGGGAACCAGTTCACCCGTTCGTCGAACGTCAGCTGTTCCAGGCCCGTTCCGTCGGGACGGATCCGGGCGAGCTGGGCATGACCCGGCTGTTGCGAGAACTGCTCGGTATTGAACACGATCCACGCGCCGTCCGGCGTCCACTCGCACCCGTCGGCCGGGCCGGGATCGCTGGTGAGGCGCACGTCATCCTTCCCGTCGACGCCCACCACGTTGACCGTGGCCGAGGCCCACCAGTTCTCGCCGTCCGGCTCCAGACGCACATAGCCGAGGAGACGACCGTCCGGGCTCACGCCGTGCAGGAAGTGCATGCCCTCGTCCTGGGTCACCCTGCGGACCGGGCCTCCGGCCAGCGGGACCTCCCAGATGTGCCAGTCGTTCGCCGAGGCGAAGACGCTGCGGCCGTCCGGGGCCAGAACGTGGTCGTTGTTGACGTCCGGCAGACCCTCGGCGGGGATCTGCCGGGGTGGGCCCGAGCCGTCCACCGGCAAGAGCCAGAGCCGGCCGTCCCCGTTGACCAGGAGCTGGCCGTCCGGCGTCCAGTTGGGCGCTTCGTAGAGTCGGCTTGTTGATGCGAAAAGTGTGGACGTCTGTCCCGACTCACGGTCCCAGACGCGGATCCGGGACGTCTGGCCGGGACGCAGTCGGCGCTGGGGAATGTCCTCGTCGCTCACCGGCCCGCCCCTTCGGTGAGATGGGCGCGCAGGCCCTCGACGATGAGGTCGTGGTCTTCGCGGGAGGACAGGCCCGAGGCCGTCGCCGTCGCCACCACCCCCGCGCCGTGCACTCTGATCGGGAATGACCCACCGGTCACGGCATATTCGGGCCCCAGCCAGCCGATCGCCGCCGGATCGATCCCGGCCTGGGCCAGGCGGGCCTCCACCAGTGCGCTGCTGGCCTCCATCCGCAGCACGACCGCGGCCTTGCGCGCGATCCAGACATCCTGGTCGGCGGTGATGCCCGGCAGGGCGGAACGGAAGAGAATGAGCCCCGGCCGGCGGATGTCGATCCCCACCCCGTGCCCGGCGTCCAGGGCCATCCGGGTGATCCGGGATCCCAGCTGCCAGGCGTCCGCGTGGTCGAAGGACTCCAGGACGAGTTCCTTCTCCTGGCTCTCCAGAACGGCGATCAGGTCTTCCATGTCACTACCTTCCCCAGCCATTCGGAATCAGGACGCGGCGATCTGGGCGCGGGCCTGGTCGATGGTGTCCATGATCTGAGTGATCTCGCTGAGCGTGTGTACGGGAGATTCCGTCCGGCCCTGCCCGACGAACGTCGCCAGCGCCGTCGCCTCCCAGGAGAGGGCCTCGAACTGCGTCAGACCGCTCGGGTCGCTCCAGCTGAGGACCGGATCGAAGTGCCCGGGCCCGCGGAGCGTGAAAGTGGTCGGGGTGTAGAAGTACTCACCGAAGGTAAGGGATGCTTCCGAACCGGCGACGGTCGCGGTGCTCGGGGTTCGCCCGACGATCGAGGAGAAGAGGGTGGACTGTGCTCCCCCGGCGTGCTGCAGCACGATCGTCGACTGGGCATCGACACCTGTGTCGGTCATGCTGCCGATGGCCGTCACCTGACGGGGCGGACCCAGCACGAACGAGGAGAACGCCATCGGATAAATGCCGATGTCCATCAGCGCGCCACCACCCAGTTCGGGCCGGTAGAGCCGATGCTGGGGGTCTGCGGGGATCGCTTGACCATGATCGGCCAGCAGGGTGCGCACTTCACCCAGCACGCCGTCGTCGAGCAGCTTACGCAAGACCGACGTCTGCGGAAGGTAACGGTTCCACATGCCTTCCATGGCCAGCACCCCGGCCGCGCGGGCCGCGTCGGCCAGCTGGTGCGCCTGCGCCGCGCTGACGGTGAAGGGCTTCTCGATCATCACGTGCTTGCCCGCCGCGATCACGGCCAGGCCACTGATGACGTGGTCGCTGGGCGGAGTGGCGATGTAGACGACGTCCACCTCGGGATGCGCAGCCATCTGCTCCACCGAACCGAAGGTCAGGGAAAGGCCGTGCTCGGCCGCGAACGCCGCACCTCGCTCCTGCGCACGGGACGAGACGGCCACCACCTGCTGGTTGGTGTGTGCCTTGAGGGCTTTGGTGAATTCTCCGGCGATCCAGCCCGGACCGGCGATGCCCCACCGCAGGGAGGGTTCGCCCGTTCCCGGTCGGTACAGATCCGGCTCCGGCAGATGCGAGGGCAACATGTGCTGACTCCCGTTCGACGTCGTTGTAGAGATTTCGGTTAGCACGTTCTAAGCTGGCGCCAGTTGCAGATTAGCACGAGCTAAATTCGCGGCCCGGGGACCGCGATGTCTGCTTCACAGCCATCGGAGGCGTCAATGACGACAGAACTTCCCGCTGCCCCGGTCACGGCCGATCCCGGCCAAAACCCGGTCAGCAGGCTCTACCTCGCGGCCCTGGGCGTGGCCCAGGCCGGCATCTTCGTTGCCATCCTGTCGCCGGTGTTCGTCACCATGCAGCTCAAGGCGGAGGATCTGAATCCGGACAATCCGGCGGCCGTGATCGGGACGGTGCTCCCGATCGGGGCTCTGGGAGCCATTTTCGGCAACCCGATCTTCGGTGCCCTGAGCGACTCGACGCGCACCCGCTGGGGCCGGCGCAAGCCCTGGCTCATGGGCGGGATCGTGGTGCTGCTGGCCGGCCTCGCGTGGGTCGGTGCCAGCACCAGCGTGGCGATGCTGACCGTGGCCTGGCTCGTCTGCCAACTGGCCTCGAACGCAGCCTCGGCCAGCCTGCTGGCCAGTTTCGCCGACAATGTTCCCGCCGCGCAGCGGGGTCAGGCCTCCAGCATCCTGGCCCTGTCACAGAACATCTCGATCCTGGCCGGCACGTATGCGGCCGTGGTGCTGGTCGGCAACCTCGGCCTGCTGTTCGTCGTTCCCGGTGTGCTGGGAGTGGTCATGGTGACCTTCTACGTGATGGTCACGCCTGACGTACTGCCGCACGAACGGGTGCCCCGGCCCTCGATCATCGGCCTGTTCACGACCCTCTGGACGAACCCGCTGAAATACCCGGACTTCGGGCTCGCCTGGTGGTCCCGCTTCTGCGTCATTCTCGCCACCACCATGTTCACCACGTACCGCCTGCTCTACATGAAGGACCACCTAGGACTCGAGGAAGACGCTGCCGTCAAGGCTGTCGCCAACGGTGTGCTCTTCTACACGATCGCCCTGCTCGCTGCCGCCGCAGCATCGGGATGGCTGACCGACCGGCTTCAGCGCCGCAAGATCTTCGTCGCGGGGTCCACCCTCATGTTCGGCTTCGGCCTGGTGGTGCTGGCCCTCGCCGGCACGGTGGCGGTCTTCTACCTCGCCGAGATCATTCTCGGATTCGCCTACGGCATCTACGCAGCTGTCGACAATGCACTGGTCGTGGAGGTGCTGCCGGATCCGGACAAGCCCGGCAAGGACCTCGGCGTGATCAACATCGCCAATTCGCTGCCGCAGTCCTTGGCCCCCGTCGTAGGCCTGACGCTGCTGGGCCTCGGTGGTGGTGACAACTATCCGGCCCTGTTGTGGGGGGCAGCCTTCGTTGCCCTGATCGGCACCCTGGTGATCATCCCGATCCGCAGCGTGCGCTGAACCGGGACGCGGACCGGGACATCACGCCCCGGTCCGCGCCGGCCCGGTCGATTCCCGCACGATCAGCTCGACCCGGGTGGCGGTCACCCGGCGGGGCGCGTCGGCCGCATTCAGATGGCCCAGCACCGATGTCAAGGTGGCCTCGACCGTCGCCTCGACATCCTGCCGGACCGACGTGAGCTGGTGGTACGACAACGACGCCAGGTAACTGTCGTCGAAACCAACCACCGAGATCTCCTCCGGTACGGCCACTCCGGCCCGGGCGAAGACGGCCAGCGCCCCGGCCGCGCACTGATCACCGCCGCAGACGATGGCGGTGGGGCGCCGCTTACGCCGCAGAATCCGGCGCGCTGCCGAGGCGCCCCCCTCTTCGGAGAAGCCGGTCACCGTCACCTTCGTCTGCCGGGCCAGCCCCGCCCCGGCCATGGCACTGCGATAGGCCTCGATCCGGTCGGCGCCGACCCGGCTCTCCAGCCCGCCGATGTACTCGATGTCGCTGTGGCCCAACGACATCAGATGTTCCACGGCCAGCCGCAGCCCTTCGATCTCGTCGACATGCACGTTGTCCAGCGTCGGCTCGTCGACCCATTCCCCCAGCCACACCACCGGCACGAGCTCACCCGCCGTGGTCAGGGCCTGCGTGTCCGGCCCGGGGTTGAAAGCCACCAGCGCCTCCACCCGCGCTTCCATCAGGGCGGACACCGCGGCCTCCGGGGGTCGTTCCTGCGTCATCGGTCCGAGCACGACACCGAATCCCTGCTCCGCTGCCCGCACGAAAAGCCGCTCGACGAAACGCACCTGGAACGGATTACGCATACTGAAGACAACACCGATCAGGTGGGTCCGACTCTGCCGCAGCAGGCGGGCCGAGGCGTTCGGGCGATACCCCAGCTCAGCGGCCGCAGCCAGGACCCGCTCGCGTGACTCGGTACTGGGCCCCGGGGCCTCCCGCAGGACCAGGGAGACGAGTTGACGCGAGACCCCCACGTGCTCGGCGATATCAGCCATCGTCGGCAGCCGACCGGAACCCTGACCCAGCGTTCTTCCGTGCCCGCTGTTCACACCAGTCGTCATGATTCGCATCATGCCATGAACGGCCTTGACCCCGGCCCTGCCACTGACCTCAGGACCGGGTGGGGACAGGGCCGCAGAACCTCGGGCCCAGATCCCGCGGGCATCCTTCAAGAATCATCAAAGATGATGCTGCATAAGGCGATTCGCTGCCTGACAGCCGCGGCGAGGGCTGACGGACGGGCTGCTTTGGGCGCCCTGGGGGGCCTTGCGGGGTCCGACAGGGCAGGGGCCAGGCAGCGCCATGCGGGGTCTCACGGGGTCTCACGGGGTCAGGGCTTCGCCCACCGGATCCGAATCGGGCCCCGGGCCGTCGAGGGGTCGACCACTGTCCCGCCCTGGGTGATCACCACCTGTCCCGCCGCGGTGAGCCGGCGGGCCGCAGCCCGGGAGGGCTCCATCAGATCACGCCAGTCCTGCCCGCCGACCGCCCGCGCCGCCTCCGAGGGGCAGATAGTGGCCCCGGCCCGGCGCTGCCCGAGCAGTTCCACGATGCTCTCCTCCAGACGCCGGCCGGTGTCGTCGACCCTGTCCCGGCGGCAGCGCTGCGAGCAGTAACGTACCGAGTCCCAGTCCGCCGCCCACTTCTTGCGCCAGGTGATGGTGCGCCCGCAGGCCGCGCACACCTTGGTATCGGGATTCTTCACCCTGCCACTGTGCCGCCACCGGCGCCGGATCGCAGTCCGGCAGAACGCAGCAGAGGCGAGAGAACCTCGTCCACCATCTCGCTCAGATCGCTCTGGGTCAGGTGCCCGGCAGACATCACCTGCTCGTGCATCAGCTGCATCGGCAGCCGGCGCTGGCGGGGCGTGAGGGTCGCCCCGAACAGCTCGCCGCGCTCGACGGCCCGCTCCAGCACGACGTCCAGCCAGTCCCCGGGCTCGTTGTCGGTGAACTCCGCCCGCACGGCCCCGGCCAGTTCCGGATCGGCACCGCTGTCGGCGAGCAGTCCCCACAGGAGTTCGGGCGTCACGTCGGCGATCGTCGAGGCCAGGGACGTCATGGCGGCCAGGAGGTCCGAGCGCAGGTCGCCCCGGTCCGGGGTCTGGATCTCGGACGCCTGGTAGCGACCCTGCAACGCGGCGAGGACGATGCGGGCCTTGCTGGGCCAGCGCCGGTAGAGCACGGGTTTGCTGGTGCCCGCCCGGGTGGCGATCGCGGTCATGGACAGGTCGGCGTACCCGGTCTCGAGCAGTTCCTCCAGTACGGCCTGCAGGATCGCCGACTCCAGCTGGGTACCGCGGCGTCGGTGGGTGCTCTGGACTCTCCTGGAAGACACCTTGCGTATCTTAACCACCTCGCCTACGGTGGAGATACCGAGAGTTTCTTAATTGCTCGGACTCCTTGCCCCTTCGTCGTTCTGAGGTTCGCCGTGCCACTTCCGGTCTTCGCCCGCGCCCTGCCCCGCACCCTCAACCGGGGCGTCGTGCCCCTGGCGAGACGCTGTCGTCCCCTGGCCCTGGTCCATCACGTAGGACGCCGCTCGGGCACGGGCTACGCGAACCCCGTCATGGCGCTGCGTACGGCTCGAGGCTGGGTCGTGGCCCTGCCGTACGGATCCGACGTCAACTGGGTCGCGAACGCCCGGGCGGCAGGCCACGTCGACCTGACCGTCCGAGGGGTCCGGCAGCACGACCTTCCGGTGCACCTGCTGAGCCACGACGAGGGCATGGCCGTCCTGCCCGCCTGGTCCCGCCCGGTGATGAAACTCCTGGGCGTACGCGACGTCCTCACTCTCGAACCCTGAAATCCACTGGCGGTCCCCGCGCCCGCCGCCTACCGTCGCGCCATGGCTTACCAGCATCCGTTGCACTACCTGCTCGGGATCGAAGGCCTGGCTCTTCTGCAGACTTTCGCCGGTGATCACGACCGGGACTTCGGCGAGGACCGGGTCGCGGAGATGCGCCGGCTGCTGGCCGACCCGGCCCTGGCCGGTGAGGGAGTCACGGCCGCCGAGGTGGACACCGTGACGGGGTACCGGGCCTGGTCGTCCACGTACGACCGGCCGGGCAACGGGTTGTTCGCGCTCGAGGAACCGTTCGTCCAGGGCATCGTGGACACCCTGCCGGTGGGCGACGTGCTCGACGCCGCCTGCGGCACCGGGAGACACACGGCGGCCCTGGCCGCACGGGGCCACCGCGTCATCGGTGTGGACAGCTCACCGCAGATGCTCGCCCGGGCCACCGAACGCGTTCCCCAAGCCCGTTTTCACCAGGGCGACCTGCACCACCTGCCGCTGCCGGACGATGCCGTGGACCTGGTGGTGTGCGCCCTGGCTCTGGCCCACCTACCGGAACTGGGCCCGGCCTTCGCCGAGTTCGCGCGGGTTCTGCGGCCCGGTGGGCACCTGGTCGTGACCGACGTCCACCACGAACGGGTGGCCCTGGGTTCGCTCGCGCACGTGCGTTCCGCGCAGGGCGAGCCCGCGCTCATCCCGTCCCACCGGTACCGGGCCGGCGACTACCTCGGCGCCGCCCTGCCCGCCGGTTTCCGGGTGGAGGCGTGCGAGGAACCGTGCCCGCCCACCGGGAACGGCCCGGGTGCCGCCGTGGCGGGAACCTGGGACACCTGGCCGTGGTCACTCCAGGCGATGGTGCCCTCGGCCACCGCCGCGGTCCTGGACTCCTCGCCCGCCGTGATGCTCTGGCACTTCCGCAAAGGCTGAGGCCTCACCCGGCCGGCACGGTGCTGTCGGCTCCCGCGCTGTCGGCCCCCTTGCTGTCGGTCCCCCTGCTGTCGGCGCTGTCGGCGCTGTCGGCGCTGTCCGCCCTGGTGAGCATGGACGCCGCGAAATCGGCGACCGTCAGCGGGTGGGAGAAGAGATACCCCTGCCCGTAATGGATCCCCAGTGCCAGGAGCTGATCCCGCTGTTCCGCCGTCTCGATGCCCTCGGCGAGAATCTCCAGGTCGAGGGTGACAGCCATCGCGTTCACCGCGGCGACCAACTGCACCTGACCCCCGTCCAGGGAGGTCACCACCGACCGGTCGAGCTTGAGCATCCGGATCGGGAAGCGGTTCAGGTACTCCAGCGACGTGTAACCGGTGCCGTAGTCGTCCAGGTAGATCAGCACCCCGGCGGCGTCGAGCACCTGCAGGGTGCGCACGGCCGGGGTGTCCGCGGCCAGCTGGTGGTGCTCGGTGATCTCCAGGTGCAGCAGCGACGTGGGCAGGTCGAGGCTCGCCAGCGCGGCCAGGACATGGTCGGCCAGGCGGGGGTCGTCGAGGCTGTCGCGGGTCAGGTTGACGCTGATCGGCAGGACGCGCAGTCCCTGGTCACGCCATCGGGCCATCTGGGTGAGCACGTCACGCAGCACGGCCGCGTCCAGTTCCGCGTCCAGGCGGTTGCTGCTGACCAGTCCCAGGAAGGCGTCGGGGGCGAGCAGCCCCATCTCCGGGTGCAGCCATCGCACCAGTGCCTCGGCGCCGACCACCTCACCGGACCTGAGGTCGACCAGCGGCTGGTAACGGATCTCCAGCCGCCCGACGTCCTGGTTCTCGTTGCCCAGCAGCTGCCGGATCTGGCTGGTCAGGGTGAAGCGCCGGGCCACCTCGATCCGCATGTCCGCCTGGAAGGCCAGGGCCTGCATGCCGCCGGCCGCCTTGGCCGCGTACATCGCCACGTCGGCATGGGTGAGGAGCTCGGCGAGTGTCGTCCCGGCCCCGGCGTCGGCGATCCCGACACTGGCCCCGGTGCGCAGCACCAGGTCACCGACGACGAACGGGTCTTCCAGGGTGTGCAGAAACCGCTCGGCCACCGCGGCGGCCTGGTCGCTCCGGGTGAGGACGACGAACTCGTCACCTCCCAGCCGGGCCACCAGGCCCGACTCACCGGTGGCCAGCAGCAGCCGGTCGCGCAGGCGCAGCAGGAGTGCGTCACCGATGTCGTGCCCGTGGGTGTCGTTGACCTGCTTGAATTCGTCGACGTCGATGAGCAGCAGGCTGGACCCGGCCGAGGTGGGTGCCTCGTCGAAGACCCGGGCCAGACCCCGCCGGTTGGCCAGATCGGTCAGCGGATCGTGCTCGGCCAGGTGCTCGCTGAGGCGCAGCGCGTCACTGCCCCGCACCAGGCACAGACCGGCGACGACCGCGCCCGCCACCGGGACCGCCCACGCCGGAAGGCTTCTCGTCCCGCTGACGTCGGCCACCCAGCCGACCGCGGGTGGCACCAGGACGAGCGGCAGGAGACCCAGCAGCGCGGTCGAGGGGGGCCGCCGCCGGGCGAACGTCTCGGCGCCGAAGGCCCCGGTCATGGACGGGTGCAGGGCCGCGGTGCCGAACAACAGCGGCATCAGCACGCCGAGAGCCTGGCTCGCCTCGCCCGGTAGCGACATCCGCCGGCCCTGCAGGGCTGAGGACAGGTCGTAGACGATGGCCACGAAGGCCGCCACCAGCAGCAGCCGGGAGCTGGGCCCCAGCCCTCGGCGGGCCACCGCGAAGCGCACCAGCATCCCGATCAGCACCACGTCCACACTCGAGACCAGCACCGTGGTCCGGTTCGTGCCCTCGCCCGTCCCGGCCCGGATGATCTGGGCGGCGACCAGCACCAGCACCACCGCGATGATCGCCAGATCCAGGCCCGCGGTGAGCGAACGGACCGTCTGCCGGGGAACGGAGAGGAGGGAGTGCAGCACCACCCCGGCCGCGACCATCTGCCCGGCCCAGACACAGACGACCACCGTCAGGGTGCCCCGCCCCTGCCCGTGCACGAGCGCGGCGGCCACCGTCCACAGCGTCAGGGCCACGGCCAGCCAGGGCCAGGACGCTGCGGCGGGGCGGTAACGCCGCACGCCCGACACGATCATCGCGACCCCGGCGACCCCGGCCAGCACGGTCCCGGCCGAGCGCAGATTCTCCTCGACGACCGTGAGCACGGCCACGAGCACGGTAGCGGTCAGCAACAGCCAGGCCACCCGGGCGCTGGAGGCCATACGGCTGGAGGTCACTCTCCGGCTTCGGATGCCGCCACCACCTCCTTGAGCTTCCGGGGGCAGGATCAGGGGGCAAGATCAGGTCTCCCGGGCCGGGCCAGACGCGTCGCCCAGCGGGACGGCGGACCAGACCCGCCGTCCCCACCGTCCGGCGTTCCCCACGTCACCCGTCGGTGGTCGGGTGCTGGGCACCTCCGGTACACCGGGTGGGACCCAGGAGTCCCCGCCGGGGCCGGCGGCATGACGGGCCCGTGCAGATCGGCGACTTCGTGCCCCCCAGCCACCGGCGCCGCCCGGGCCGCCCGCGGGCTGGCCGGGGCCTACCCCTCGCCCGCGCTGGACGTCTCGGGAGTCCGCACCGACGCTCTCCCCCGTGACGTCGTCCATCACGCCCTGGCCACCCACGCGCAGGCCCCACACCTCGGCCCACCGGATCGTGACCGGTGGCCTGGCCGGCAAACTCCGCGAACACCCCTACGAAAAGCTCTGAATCAGCGTCGGCCGGGGTGCTCGGGGCCCTCGTCACCGGGCACCGCCTGCTCGGCGTCGGCCTCGTCGATCAGCACCCCGTCCAGCGGATTACCCGCTCCCACACCGGAGGTCGGGTCACCGTCCTGCGGGTCGGGCTGCCCCGGAACCGAACCGGCAGCGCGGGCCCCGGAGAAGACGGCACCGCCGGTGCCGGCGCGCGAACCGGTCTGGCTGGCGTCCGTCTCCGCCTGCTGCGACTCGGCGTTGTTCCGGGGGTCGATCTCGTGCGGTTCCTGGGTCACGGTGTGCTCCCTCTTGCTCGACGGGCAGCCACCTAACCACGGGGAATCGAGACCCGCGCCTCGAGCGGTTCCGGCCGGCTGAGGTGAAAACCCTGGCCGTAAGCGATGTCGAGGTCGCGCAGACAACGGAATTCGTCCGAGGTCTCGATGCCCTCGGCGACCAGCCCGGCCTCGGTCTTGGCCCCGAACGCGACCAGCGAGGCGGCCAGTGCCTGCTTGGCGGGATCGCTGTCGATGCCACGCACCAGGCTCACGTCGAGCTTGATGATGTCCGGCATGATCGCCAGGATGTGGCGCATGCTGGCGAACCCGGCCCCGGCATCGTCGACCGCGACGCGCATCCCGCGAGCGCGCAGGGGCCGCAGGCTGGCGTTGACCGTGTCGTAGTCGTCGATGACCTCGTGCTCGGTCAGTTCCATCACGATCCGGTCCAGGGGCAGTTCTCCGATCACCCGGGAGAACTCGGGTGTCAGCACGGTGGCGGGCGAGATGTTCAGCGACAGGTAGCCGTCGAGGTGGGGCAGACCGGTGACGGCCGACCGCACGCAGGCCAGTTCCAGTTGCGGCCCGGCCCCGTACTCCCCGGCCTGGGCGAACCACTCGACCGGTGAAGGGCTGCCCCCCGGGGAACCGGCTGAGTGCCTCGTGGCCGACGATCGCGAGGTCGGCGAGGCGGTGGATCGGCTGGTAGACCGCGGTGGGTCCACCCCGCCCGATCACGTCGTCGACGGCGCGCAGGAAGGAGTAGCGGCGCTCGTCCCGGTCGTCCTCCACCTCCACCAGACGCATGACGACGTCGCTCACGTTCCGCAGCACCTGGGCATCACGGTCGCCGAGTCCGGGGGAGGTCTGGGTGGAGAAGGCGCAGAGAGTTCCGTACAGTCGGCCGTCGAGGTGGTACAGCGGCACGCCGACGTGCGAGCCGATCCCCAGTTGCCCGGTCACCGCCAGATTCTTCACGGTCACATTGAGCGTTGCGTCGGGGATGACCTGGGGAAGTTCACCGTCGGCGATCATCCGGCAGTAGGTGCCGACCGACGCCTCGGCGGTTCCGGCGGCGAAGGGCAGGTCGATCGAGCTGACCAGGTTGCGGAACTGGCGCTGATCTCCCTGGAATCGGCTGACGAAGGCCACTTCCATACCCAGCTGGGCCTTGACCAGTTCCAGCACCGCGTCGATGTTCTGCACGGCGTGGGCAGCCGACTGCATCGGTTTGGGCCGGGCCGCCTGGGCGGGCTGGGTCACCCGGCGCGAGCCGTTGCTCTTCTTGTCGGCATACATCCGGGCGTCGGCCTGGCGCCAGGCTTCCATCAGGCCGTCGATCGCCGTGCGCTGGGCGACCCCGGCCGAGGCCGACACCCCCACCGTCGCCAGTCGGGCCAGGATTCCCGCGACCAGGCCCAATCCCTGTTCCTGCGTGGTCTGGGGCAGCAGCAGCCCGAATTCGTCACCGCCCAGCCGGGCCACGACATCGCTGCTGCGCAGCCGGCCGGTGAGTTCCTCCGCCGTCCGCACGATCAGTTCGTCACCGGCCTCGTGCCCCTGTTCGTCATTGACCTTCTTCAGGCCGTTGAGATCGAGGACGACGATGGTCGCGGGGGTGCCGAAGGCCGCGGATCGGGCCTCCTCCCGCACCATGGCCACGTCCCAGGCCCGCCGGTTACCGACGCCGGTCAGAACGTCCTGGTGGGCGGCCTGCTCGACGCGCTCGGTCTGACGCACCTGCTCGGCGAAGCGCAGCTCGTGGGCCAGCATGATGCCCAGGATCTGGGCCTGCCGGTGGATCACCCCCATCGATGCGGCCAGTCCCGGGCGGGGTGTGTCCGACAGCCCGCAGATGGTCGCGAGCACCTCGCCGTCCGGCGCCGTGACCGGAACCACGGCGCAGGCACCGATCTGCGCCTGGTTGCGCTCGGCCACCTCCCGCAGCACCGGCACCAGAGCGACGTCCTCGGTGCACGAGGGGGCATGGCCCTCCACCACCAGGGCGCAGAAGCTGTCCCGCCAGTGCCGGACGTCGCCCGCGTTGACACCCACCGAGGTGTCCAGCGCCGTCAGCACCACCTGGGTGTCCCCGTCGCGCCGGGAGATCGACCAGTGCTCCAGACCGACCCGGTCACGCAAGTCCTGGAGGATCAGGGTGGCCGCGGTCCGGAACCCGATGATGTCCGCCGACGGCGGGTGCACGCCCCCTCTGCCAGCCACGTGTCCCACCCTCTCGTTCGTCCGCCGGCGCCGGGCCGGTTCTGGTCGGCGCCACACGGTCATCGAGCGGTCATCGACAGTACCGGCCCCCGTCTGCACCCACCCCGCTCGCCTGTCACCCTTCCGGGTACATCGGTCACGTCCGGACGCCAGCCGGGCGCCGGGCCGGCCGAGACACACTCCATGAGACGCGTGCATCCGGTCACCGCGGTAGTAGCAGGCCTGACCGTCGCAGCAGCCCTGCTGGCCGGTAACGCCTTCGCCGACACGGTCGAGGCCAAAGCCGGAGGTATCACCCGCCCCACTCAGCGGCAGGCACTGGACGCCAACGAGACGGTGCGCAACTACATCCTGGCGCACCCGGACCGCCCGCTGCCGACGGTGAAACCCACGGCGACCACGCCGGCCCCGATTCGGCGGTACGCCTCCGGCCTGCCCTGGAGCGACGGTGGTTTCTTCGAGCACTCGGCCTCCGGGGCCACTGCTTTCGCGCAGTGGCGGGGCGCCCCGCTGGACAATGTCCAGGCCTACACCGACCGCTCCACCTGGACCGCGCAGCTCAATCCCTGGTGGGCCGGGTCGGTACCGGCCACCTTCCAGCCCGGCCGCGACGACTTCATCCTCTCGGTGCCGCTGTGGACCGACGACGGCGACGCCGGCAGCGACGGGAACTGGAAGGAGCTCGGCCAGAAGATCGCCGCCGTCGACCCGGACGCTCTGGTGCGCCTGGGCTGGGAGATGAACTGCTGCTTCTCCCGGGCGACCGACGCCGAGGCCTGGAAGAAGCAGTTCTCCCGGGCGGTCACCCTGCTGCGTACTGCGGCGCCGAATCTGCTGATCGTGTTCAACCCGAATGAGGGTGCCGCCCAGGGTGGCACCGTCAGTGCGATCGAAAATCTCTACGTTCCGGGCAAGGTCGACATCATCGCGCTCGACGCGTACGACTGGTACGAGCCGTTCACCACCGCGGCGAGCATCACCACCCACTTCACCAAGCCGTACGGATGGGACTACTGGTACCGGTTCGCCCGGGAGCGGAACCTGCCGTTCGGCCTGGGCGAGTTCAGCGTCTACTCCGGATCGGCGGCCTCCGGCGGCGACAACCCGAAGTTCTTCGAGGCCGCCTACGGCTGGCTGGCCGACCGGGACAAGGCCGATCCCGGCTCGATCCGGTTCGTCGCCCTGTTCAACGACAGCGCCACCTACTGCGGCTGTGCCCTGTCCGACTCCCGGAACCCGAAAGCCGCGGCCGCGTACCGCGCGATGATCGACCAGCTCAGGACGACGTGATCAGATCGAGGTCGCGGCGGCCGGCCCGGTGGCCGGGTCGAACGTGAAGTCGTCGAACCGGGCCGGGTCACGCAGCACCGGCACGGGGGGCCAGTGCCCGGCGAACGACTTCCGGTTCGGGTGGCCGGTTTCGAGGTCGACGTCGGCGAGTTCTATTATTACCAGCAGGTTCTCGAGCACGGCCAGATCGAGGTGACGGGCCTCCGGCGGCGCACTCGAGAACGAGGCCGTGATCCGGGCGCCCTCCTGCGTGGCCAGCCGGCTGCCACCGCGACCGCCCTCGTCGGGGTCCGGGGAAGGCCGCGTACCGGTGTACCGAGGAGTCACTCGCAAGATCGGGACGCTACCTGCGGGTCCCCGACAAGGGCCACACCACGCATCCCTCGAAAGCCCGAGGTCTTCCCCACCCTGCGTCACGTAGCCTCGCTGTTGGACAGTGCTCACCAAAGCACCAGCGATACAGAGGCTTTCTCAGGTCATGCGTCCAGTTGAGCAGGCGCAGAACAAGACCTACCTCTTGATCCAGTCCACCAATCAGCCAACGGGGGCAGTACATGTTCGGTAAGAAACTGGTCGTCGACATGATCGGGCGCAGCTCGCAGAACCAGACCGACCGGCGACGATTCCTGCGGGCGGCAGGCGCCGCGGGCATGGGCGCCGTCGGTGCCGGGGTGGTGGGCACGAGTGTCATGGGCGCGATGTCGGCGAGCGCCGACAGCGCCGACATCGCTGACGTCGCTGACGGCGTGGGCACAGCGGCCGCCCCCAGCGACGGCGCCGTGCTCAACTTCGCACTCAACCTGGAGTACCTCGAGGCGGAGTTCTACTCCTACGCCGTGCACGGCCACGGGCTGGCCGACAAGCTGACCTCCGGCCTGCAGACCCGCGGCGGTGTCGTCGGCGGCAAGAAGGTCCCGTTCAAGACCCGGCGCATCGCCCAGTACGCCGCGGAGATCGCCGGTGACGAACTGGCACACGTGAAGTTCCTGCGCTCGGCCCTGGGCAGGTCCGCCGTGTCGCGTCCCCAGATCGACATCAAGAACAGCTTCACCGCCGCTGCCCGGGCCGCGGGGCTGATCAGCTCCACCCAGACGTTCGACCCCTTCGCCAACGAGGACAACTTCCTGCTGGGCGCCTTCCTGTTCGAGGACGTCGGCGTCACCGCCTACAAGGGTGCCGCACCACTGATCGACAACAAGGCGTATCTGGAGGCCGCCGCCGGCATCCTGGCCGTGGAGGCTTACCACGCCGCCACGATCCGCACCTCGCTGTACGAGAAGGGCCTGTACCAGGCGGCCGGCAAGATCTCCATGGCCCGCGACGCCCTCGACGGCGGCAAGGACGGCGACCAGGGCATCCGCTGGAAGGGCATGGCGAACATCGTTCCCGCCGCGCCCACGGGCATCGCCTACAGCCGCTCCCCCGGCAAGGTCCTCAACGTCGTCTACCTCAACACCAAGTCGGTCAAGAAGGGTGGCTTCTTCCCCAACGGCGTGCACGGAGCCGTGAACACCAGCGCCTGACGACGATCCGGCGGGGTGCGTCCCGCACCGGCAGGACGCACCCCGCCGCCCCCACACCTGACATATCCGGCATATCCGGCCATGACCGCAGGAGCAGCCCCGGCGTGCAGTCCACCCCCGATGCCGACGCTCAGATCACGACAGCCGTCCCGGAACCGGGGACGCCGGCCTCAGCACCGAGGGCGCGTCGCCCCATCCCGGTGGTCGCCGCACTGGGCCCGGCCTTCGTGGCCGCCATCGCCTACGTCGATCCCGGCAACTTCGCCACCAATTTCCAGGCCGGTGCCAGCACCGGGTACCAGCTGGTGTGGGTGCTCGTACTGGCCAACCTCGTGGCCATGCCGATCCAGTTCCTCTCGGCGAAGCTCGGGGTGGTGACCGGCCGGAGCCTGCCGCACCTGTGCCGCGAGCGCCTGCCCCGCCCGGTCGCCGTCGCGATGTGGGCCCAGGCCGAGGTGGTGGCCATGGCCACCGACCTGGCCGAGTTCATCGGCGCCGCCGTCGGCCTGAAACTCTTGTTCCACATGCCGTTCCCGATCGCCGCGCTGGTGACCGCGGTCGTCGCCCTGGCCGTGCTGTCGCTGCAGCGCCGCGGGCATCGTCCCTTCGAGATCGCGGTGACCGCCTCGATCCTGCTGATCGGCGCCGGGTTCGCCTACCTGACCTTCCGGGTGCCGCCCTCGGGTGCCGGCCTGGTGTCGGGGCTGCGGCCGAACCTGGGCGGCGACGACACTCTGCTGTTGGCCGTCGGCATCATCGGCGCGACCGTCATGCCGCACGCGATCTACCTGCACTCCGGGCTGACCAGCGGCCGCATCGACGTGCGCAGCGTCGGTGAGCGGGTGCGGCTGCTGCGGGTGGGGCGGGCCGACATCGTCGTCGCCATGGGCCTGGCCGGCCTGGTCAACCTCAGCATGCTGGCCGTCGCCGCGCAGATCTTCCGGCCCTCCCCCACCACCCTGACGCTCGAGAGTGTCCACTCCGGTCTGGCGCAGGCCGTCGGGGGCAGCGCCGCTCTCGCCTTCGCGGTGGCGCTGCTGGCCTCCGGCATCTCCTCCGCCAGCGTGGGCACGGCCGCCGGGCAGATCATCATGGACGGCTTCCTGGCCCGCACCTCGCGCCGGTGGCTGCGGCGCACGGTCACCATGCTCCCGGCGATCGCGGTGCTGTGCTCGGGTACCGACCCCACGCAGGTGCTGATCCTCAGCCAGGTCGTGCTCAGTTTCGGCATCCCGCCGGCCCTCATCGCCCTGACCGTGCTGACCAGCAGTCGGTCGGTGATGGGCGAGCACGCGAACACCCCTCGCACCACCGCCTTGATGATCGTCATCACGGGTGTGCTGAGCACGCTGAACGCCGTGGTCGTCATCCTGCAGATCTTCTGAGAACGGTTGCTCCTCGCCCCGGTCACCACGAGGATGGGTGAGGATGGGTCGGGTGCGAACCACCGTCGTGGCGGACGACGCCCATCGCGTCGGCTGCGAGATCCACGGGTCCGGCGACGCGTCCGTGACCGTCGTCTTCCTGCCGGCCCTGGGCGTTCCGCTGGGGTACTACACGCCCCTGTTCGATGCCTGGGTGCGCCGGGGCCGCCAGGTGGTCGGGGTGGAGAACCGGGGCCAGCCCCTGAGCCCGGCCACCGGGCGGTTCGGGTACAGCGACATGATCCGCCGAGACCTGCCCGCGGTCTTCGGTCTGGCCCCGGTGCGGGAGGCGTCGCGGGTGGTGCTGGCCGGGCACAGCATGGGTGGGGCCCTGGCCCTCCTGGGCACTGCCGCCCAGGTCGTCACGCCGGCGGCGGTGGTCACGATCGCCACCGGAACCAGTTGGTGTGCGGCGGAGTTCGGCCTCTGGCGGCGGGCGCGGCGGCATGCCGGCACCAGCGTCGTGCGGGCCGTCACCCGGGGCCTGGGCTACTGGCCCGGGCACCGGATGGGCTTCGCCGGACGCCAGCCCAGCACCGTCATGCGTGACTGGGCCCACGAGGCGCACCACGGCACGTTCCGCCTGCACGGCGACCGGTACGACTACGAGGCGGCACTGGCCCGGATGAGCACGCCCCGGCTGATGCTCGGCATCGACGGCGACCCGCTGATCAACCCGCGGGCGGTGGCACTCCTGGCCCGCCGGGCCGGTGGTGCCGAACGACGGCAGATCCGGGTGGACCACCCGGGTGACGACCACTTCCGCTGGGCGCGGCACACCCCCGGCCCGGTGATCGCCGACATCGACGCCTGGCTCGACGGGAAGTGACGGCACCCGGCACCCGATCGGGGTAATGTCACATTTCGGACATGCCCTGCCGTACGACTATCGGGAGCCGACGTCTGTGATCAAGCTCGGTGTAAGCCTTCCTCAGTTCGACCGGTACGACCTGACCACCGATATTGCCGCCGCCGCTCAGGGTTTCGAAGACATTGGATACGACAGCGTCTGGGCCTTCGAGCGCCTGCTGGTGCCCGACGACCAGAGCGGGCCGCACGGCCTGTACGGCGCCCCCGACATGCCCTGGCCGGCGGCGTACCGCAACATCCCCGAGGCCCTCACGGTGCTCACCGTCGCGGGGGCGGTGACCAGCCGCATCGAGCTCGGCACGAACGTGCTCATCGCGCCCCTGCACCTGCCCACCCGCCTGGCCAAGACCGTCGCGAGTCTCGACCACATCAGCGGTGGCCGGGTGATCGCGGGTGTGGGCAGCGGCTGGTCGATCGACGCGAGTACTCCGCCGCGGCCCCCCGGCCGATCAAGGAGCGGGGTGACGCGCTGGAGGAGTTCCTGGACATCGCCCAGGCGGTCTGGGGTCCGGATCCGGTCGCGTTCCACAACGAGCGCTACGACATCGCCCCGGCCAGCCTCGGCCCCAAACCGGCCCGCACGATCCCGGTGGTGCTGGCCGGTACCACAGGCAAGGCACTGGATCGCATCTCCCGGCGCGGCGACGGCTGGATCCCGGTGGCCGGCCCGGCCGCCGAGACCGGTGCCGGCCTGGCCCGGATCCGTGAGAAGGCGGCCGAGTACGGTCGCGACCCGCAGTCGGTCGGCTGCATCGCCCAGGTGATCGTGAGCAGCTTCGAGCGGGTGACCACGGCGGAACGAACTCCCTACACCGGCGATTTCGATCAGATCGCCGAAGACGTGGCCGCCCTGGCCGAGGTCGGCGTGGAACACGTGTTCGTCACCGCCCCAGGAGCCTCGCGCAACCTGGAGCACCTGCTGGAGAACGCGGCGGGCTTCCACGCAGCGGTGCGCGCAGCCGGCGTGTGAGGTTCCGACAGCGGCGCCGGGCGGATCTTCCGCCCGGCGCCGCTGTCGTTTGCCCCGACGCGAACCGCTCAAGTTAATTCGCTTCCGCGACTATCGTCAGAAACACGCATCATGTCTTATGGTGGCCAGGTAGCCCCAACGGGTTGTTTCGAGTTTGTTTCACATTGCTGCAAGCGTGGTTTCGCCCCGATGACGCGGCTGCGCGCCGCACCGGTGACGACAAGGAGGACGTGGTTCGTATGGACTTCTGGAACCCGAAGACCGAATGCCTGCCGCGCGAGCAGCTGGCGGCCCTGCAGTTGGTCAAGCTGCGGGCGGTGACCGAGTGGGCGGCCGCGCGCAGCCCTTTCTACCGGCGCACTTTCGCCGCGGCGGGTTTCGAGCCCAGCCAGCTGAAAACGCTCGACGACCTGCGCCGGATCCCGCTGCTGACCCGCGAGCAGTGGATGCACAGCCAGAACGAGCACCCTCCCTACGGTGAGCTCCCGGTCGCCGGGGCCGGGGCCGCGATCCGGGTACACACCACCAGCGGCACCTCCGGGCGCACCCCGCTGCGGGCCCTGGACTCGCGCAAGGACTGGTCCTGGGCGGCCGAGATGTGGTCCTACGCCCTGTGGGGCATGGGGATCCGGCCGCGCGACGTGGGCTACCTGGCCTTCGGCTACGGTTCGTTCATCGGGTTCTGGGGTCTGCACAACGGTCTGGAGAAGATCGGCGCACTGACCGTGCCCGGCGGTGCGCAGAGCACCGCGGCCCGGGTGCGACAGATCGCCGACTTCGGCGCCACCGTGGTGGCCACCACCCCGACCTACGCGCTGCGCATGGCCCAGGAGGCCGAGAACCTCGGTATCGACCTGCCCTCCAGCGCGGTGACGCGGCTGGTGCTCAGCGGTGAACCCGCCGGCTCGATCGTCGAGACCAAGGCGCTGATCGAGCGGCTGTGGGGCGCGAAGGCCTTCGACACCGCCGGGATGACCGAGATATCCACCATTTTCATGTTCGAGCCGGAGAACCAGCCGGGCGGCTGCCACATCATCGAGGACCACTTCGTCGAGGAGGTCATCGACCCGGACACCCAGGAGCCGCTCGGCTACGGCGAGCGCGGCGAGCGGGTGTGCACCTCGTTCGGGCGCAGCATGATCCCCCTGTTGCGGTACCGCACGGCCGATCTGGTGGTACGTCAACCGGCGGCCTCGGCGGGCAACGGCCGCACCTGGGACCTGTACGAGGGTGGGATCGTCGGGCGCGCGGACGACATGAAGCTCGTGCGCGGCACCAATGTGTACCCGGGCGCGATCGAGGCCATCCTGCGCGGTCATGAGGGGATCGAGGAGTTCCAGATCCGTATCGAGCGGCGGGGTCTGCGTGACGAGGTGGTGCTGCAGGTCGAGCCGCATCCGCGGATCGACGACGGCGCCTGGCAGGCCCTGTCGCAGACCCTGGGCGGCGAGCTCGCGCAGGCTCACGAGGGCCTGCGTTTCATCCTGGAGCGGGCGGGGACCGGGCAGTTGCCGCGGTTCGAGCTGAAGGCCAAGCGGCTGGCCGACCTGCGCCCGGCCGTCGAGCACACCAGCCTGAGCACCAGTTCCTGACCGGAAGGGAAACAGCTATGCAGCAGGATCTGTGGGGCAATGACCTGACCGCCGAGGAGTCCCAGCTGCTCGACGTGTACGAGAAGCTGCGGGCCCTGGCCCGGGACGCGGTGACGCCGTGCGTGGTGGCCAACGTGCGCACGGCCCTGGCGCCGGTGGCCGTGGCCGTCACCGACCTCGGGCTGCGGTTCGAGCACCTCGTGGACGAGGGCGTCTGAGTGCGCCTGGCCACGGTCCGCACGAGCCGGGGACCCCGGATCGGGACGGTGGACGCGAACGGTGACGTCGTCGTCCATCATGAACTGAAAGCTTCGGTGGACGATGTGGTGCGCGGGATCGTGGATCCCGCGCAGCTGGTGGGTGGTGAGCGGATCCCGCTCGCCGCAGCCGATCTGGCCGCACCGGTGTCACGGTTCAACCGCGACCTGCTGTGCACCGGCTGGAACTACCTCGACCACTTCTACGAGACGCAAGGCCCGGGAACACCACTGCCCGAGCACCCGAACTTCTTCACCCGGGCACCTGACAGCGTGATCGGGCCGCGCGACGACATCGCCTGGGACCCGGACCTGTCGCAGCGCTACGACTACGAGGCCGAACTGGCCCTGGTGATCGGGCGTGACGGCCGCTCGATCACCGAGGACCAAGCCTGGAAACACGTTTTCGGGGTGATGGTGGCCAACGACGTGTCGCTCCGCGACCTGCAGTTCCAGCACGGCGGGCAGTGGCTGAAGGGCAAGAGCATCGACCGCACCTGCCCGCTCGGACCCTGGCTGACCACCCTGGACGAGATCGACCCGGGCGACCTGGAGATCACCTGCCGGGTGAACGGCACGGTGATGCAGTCGGCCTCGACCTCGCAGATGGCCTTCGCCGTGCCGCGCCTGATCGCCGAGCTGAGCCGGGGGATGACGCTGCGCGCGGGTGACGTGGTACTGACCGGCACCCCCTCGGGGATCGGCAACGCCCGCGACCCGCAGGTCCGGCTGGGTGAGGGTGACCTGGTCCAGACGCAGATCAGTGGCCTGGGCGTGCTGGTGAACCGGGTCTCCCGCGCGTCGCTGGTCTAGACCAACGACCGCACATGGCGTTCGGCCGGGCCCTCCCAGGCGCGGCGCAGTTCGGAGAACAGCCGGCCGGCCCGCTCCCCGGCCCAGTCCGGGCCCACCACCTCGACCGGTAGACCCGGGTCCAGGAACGGCAGGCGGCGCCAGAGCGTGAGCGCGGTCAGGTAGTCGCGGAAGGCCTCGGCATCGTCGTGCGGCAGGACCAGGCGGGCCTGCCAGGTGCCGAGGAAGTCCTCGTACTGAGCGGCCAGGCCCGCCAGGTCCCACCAGCGCGCCGCCTCCTGCTCGATCCTGCCGAAGCCCAGGTAGTCGCTGCGGAACAGGTTCACGAAAGCGTCCAGACCGTCGCGGGACAGCACCGCGCGGGCATCGGCCTCCAGGTGGCCCGGCGCGATCCACACCCCGGAGGACACGGTGCCGAACCCCAGCCAGGTCAGGCGGCTGCGCAGGAGGTGGCGCTTGTTGCGTTCGGACTCCGGGATGCTGAACACCGCCAGCAGCCAGCCGTCGGACAGGCCCGCGCGCGGGTGCTCGAAGATGCGGCGGTCGCCCTCCTGCAGGATGTGCAGACCCCCGGCCGACAGCGTGTATCCGGCGACCCCGTCGCGGCGTTCGGCCTCCAGCACCCCGCGGCGCTTGAGCCGCAGGATCGACGAGCGCACGGCCGGGGCCTCGACGTCGAGGAACGACATCAGCCGGATCAGCCCGGCCACACTCATCCAGCCTTGCGTGCGCCGCGCGTACAGCCCGTACGTGGTCACGATCAGGCTGCGGGGCGCCGCGCGGCCCCCGCTCTCCTCGGCGTCGGTGTCCGCGTCGGTGTCGCCCTGGATCCTCACGCAACGGACCTTATCGGGACACGACGGCCGGCTCGACCAGCCGGGACGAGGGGATCTGCGCCACCCCGACGATCTCGATCAGCGCCTCGGGCTGCCACAGCGCCGTACAGCCGATGCCGGCCATCGCCGGATAGACGGGCCCGGCGAGTTCCCGCCAGGCCTGGCCGATCTCGCGACCGTGGGCCTGGTAGCCGGGGATATCGGTGAGGTAGATCGTGATGCTGACCAGGTCTTCGGGCAGGCCGCCGGCCTCCCGCAGGGTGGCCAGGACGTTGCCGAACGCCTGCCGGAACTGCGGCACGATCCCGCCCGGCACGATCTTCATGTCCGCATCGAGGGCGGTCTGGCCGCCCAGGTAGAGCGTGTTGCCACTGAGCGTGCCGTGCGAGTAGCCGCGGGGCACGGGCAGGGACGCCGGGTTCACGGGAACGGGCATCTGCGACTCCTCGTCTCGGACCTACTGTCTTATTGACTCTACCTGACGATCGTGCAAACTTCGATACATACCAACCTGACGGAGGCTGCCGGATGAACTTCGAAGGCTATGAACTGCAAGGAGATCCGACCCCCTGGGCGCTGCCCGACGGCCGCCTGATGCCGGTGGTCACCCGGGCCGGCGAGGAGGACGGGCGCACGCTGCACTCCGGGGGCGCCGTGCGGATGTCGGGCGTGAGCCGGCAGCACACCCCGGCCCGCCGCCTCTGGTACGGAAAGGTACTCAACGACGCCGGGTTCCGGTCGGTGCCGCACCACCACGGGGAGGCCGAGACCGGCGGCTACGTGCTCTCCGGCTCGGCCCGCATCTACTACGGCCACGCCTACGAGGAGTACGTCGACCTGGAGACCGGTGACTGGGTGTTCGTGCCGCCGTTCCTGCCGCACGTGGAGTGCAACATGTCGACCACCGAGGAACTCGTCTGGCTGACCACCCGCACCCCGGAGAACCTCGTGGTCAACTTCGAGGACGTCCCCGACACCGACCTGACCGGCTTCCGCCGCCGATGACGACATCGCAGACCCTCACCGACGTCCTCACGCTCGAACCGGTCACCGCCCAGGTCTTCGACGACGCCTTCGAGGGCGTCACCGGCCCCTGCCCCTGGCCCAAGGCCTACGGCGGCGACCTGGTGGCCCAGGCCGCCGTCGCGGCCGTGCGGACCACCGGCGAGGACCGGTCCCTGCACTCGATGCACAGCTACTTCCTGCGCCCGGCCGACATCGGCCGGGCCGTGCGGTACGAGGTGGAACGCCTGCGCGACGGGCGCGGCTACTCCACCCGGCAGGTGCGGGCCTACCAGAACGGCAAGGTCGTCTACACGGCGCTGGCCTCCTTCCACACCGGCGAACCCGGGCCCGAGTACACCGCGAGCCCGCCGGCGGACGTCCCCGACCCGCACGTCCTGCCCCCGGCGGCCAGCACCTTGGAGGGCCTGGACGACCCGGAGGTGCGCGCGTACTGGTCGTCGGGGCGCAGTTTCGACCTGCGTCACGTGCCCGGGCCGGTCTATCTGCGGGTGGACGGGGAACGTCAACCGCACCAGGCGGTCTGGGTGCGCCCGTTCGACACCCTGCGCGAGGTGCCCGGCCTGAGCGCCGCGCAGCGAAACACCGCCGCGCTCGCCTACGTGTGCGACTACACCATCCTGGAGCCCGTGCTGCGGGTGCTCGGCCTGTCCTGGCGGCAGCCGGGTCTGGTCACCGCCAGCCTCGACCACGCCATGTGGTTCCACCGCAGCGCCGGGCCCCACGACTGGCTGCTCTACGCCCAGGAGGCCGTGACCGCCCACAGCGGGCGCGGCCTGGGACTGGGCCGGTTCTTCACCCCCGACGGCACCCACCTGGCCACGGTCGCCCAGGAAGGCCTCGTCCGCATCTGAGGGCTCGTCCATCACTGAGAGAGGCAACACCATGAAGATCGCCGTGATCGGGGGCGGGCCGGCCGGGCTCTACTTCGCCGCCCTGGCCCAGCAGCTCGACCCCACCCGTGAGATCACCGTCTGGGAACGCAACGCGCCGCAGGACACGTTCGGCTTCGGCGTGGTGTTCTCCGACGAGACCCTCGGCGGCATCGAGAACGCCGACACCGGCTTCTACGCCACGATGGAGGCCGAGTTCGCCCGCTGGAGCGACATCGACATCCACCTCGACGGCGAACGGCACACCGTGGGCGGGCAGGGTTTCGCCGCGATGAACCGCCACCGGCTGCTGGCCCTGCTGCAACAGCGCTGCCACGAGCTGGGCATCGACGTGCGCTACCGCACGCCCGCCCCGGACGTGGACGACCTGCGGGCGCAGTACGACCTGGTGGTGGCCTGCGACGGCATCAACTCGGCCGTGCGCGCCCGCTACGCCGACGATTTCGCCCCCGACCTGGACGTGCGGCACAGCAAGTACATGTGGCTGGCCACCGACCGGGTGTTCGAGGCGTTCCAGTTCTTCGTACGCCAGACCCCCTGGGGCACGATGCAGGTGCACGGCTACCCCTACGGCGACGACGGGTCCACCTTCATCGTCGAGATGCACGAGGACGTCTGGGCGAAGGCGGGTTTCGACACCGGCGAGGTCTTCGGGCCCGGTGAGTCCGACGATCAGGCGATCGCGCGCGTCTCCTCGCTGTTCGCGCAGGAGCTGGACGGCGCCGCGCTGCTGGCCAACAACTCCAAGTGGCTGAACTTCACCACCGTGCGGTGCGGGCACTGGAGCACCGGCAACGTGGTGCTGCTCGGCGACGCCGCGCACACCGCGCACTTCTCCATCGGCTCGGGCACCAAGCTCGCGATGGAAGACGCCCTGGCCCTGGTCGCCTGCCTGCACGAACAGCCATCGGTCGACGCGGCCCTGCAGGCGTACGAGACCGAGCGGCGCCCGGTGGTGGAGTCCACCCAGCGGGCCGCCCAGGCATCGCTGGAGTGGTTCGAGAACCTCGGCGTGTACGCCGCTCAGGCGGCCGACGACCCGGTGGAGTTCTGCTTCAACCTGATCACGCGCTCCCGGCGGATCACCTTCGACAATCTGCGGACGCGTGACCCGGCGTTCGCGGCCCGGGTACAGGAACGTTTCGCCACCGGTTGCGCCGGTGATCCCTCGGTCCCGGCCATGTTCCAGCCGCTGCGCCTGGGCGGCCTGGAACTGCGCAACCGGGTGGTGGTCTCGGCCATGGACATGTACTCGGCCGTGGACGGCGTGCCCGGCGACTTCCACCTGGCCCACCTGGGCTCCAAGGCCCTGGGCGGCGCCGGGCTGGTGATGACCGAGATGGTCTGTGTGTCACCGCAGGCCCGTATCACCCCCGGCTGCGCCGGGCTGTACACGCAGGAACAGGAAGACGCCTGGCGGCGCGTGGTCGACCTGGCGCACACCTCGCCCGGTGCGCGGATCGGTGTGCAGCTGGGTCATTCCGGGCGCAAGGGCTCGACCAAGGTGATGTGGGAGGGCATCGACGACCCCCTGACCGAGGGCGGGTGGGATGTGACCGGCCCGTCGGCGCTGCCCTACGGTCCCGGCTCCCTGGTGCCCCGCGAGCTCACCCGCGCCGATCTCGCCGCGATCGTCGAGGACTTCACCGCCTGCGCCCGCCGGGCGGCCGCGGCCGGGTTCGACGTGCTGGAACTGCACTGCGCCCACGGGTACCTGCTGTCGTCCTTCCTGTCGCCCCTGTCCAACCGGCGCCAGGACGCGTACGGCGGCAGTGCGGCGAACCGCTTGCGTTTCCCGCTCGAGGTCTTCGACGCGGTGCGCGCGGTCTGGCCGGCCGATCGTCCGTTGCTGGTGCGCCTGTCGGCCACCGACTGGGTGCCCGGTGGGAACACGGTGGACGACGCGGTCGCCATCGCGGCCGCCTTCGTCGAGCACGGGGCCGACGGGATCGACGTGTCGTCCGGGCAGGTGGCCAAGGAGGAGAAACCGGCCTTCGGGCGCTCGTACCAGACGCCGTTCGCCGACCGGATCCGGCACGAGGTCGCCGGCCCGGCCGGGGTGGCCGTGATCGCGGTGGGGGCCATCTCCTCGTACGACGACGTGAACTCCATCCTGCTGGCCGGCCGGGCCGACCTGTGTGCGCTGGGCCGCACCCATCTCTACGACCCGCAGTGGACCCTGCACGCCGCCGCCGAGCAGGACTACCGCGGCCCGGGCGCCCCCTGGCCCCTACCCTTCGCCGCCGGCCGGCGCCGCCCGCCCTCGGCCCGGACCGACGCCGTCCGCCCCCGCCTGCAGCTCCTGCGGGCCACCCGACCCGAGGAAGACCGCACCCACCTGCGCTGGCGCCCCGCCCTCACGGGCTGAACGCCCCCCAAACTCCCGTGATCATGCAAAACCTCCCCGAAGTTATAGAACTGTCCAGCGCAGAGTTCTAGAACTCTGGGGAGGTTTTGCATGATCACGAAGGAAGGACGGGGAAGGCGCGGGCCGCGCCTTCGGGACCTTTGCTGACATATCGCCGGCCAGGGGCACTTGACCTACAGCTGCAGGAAATCCCGAGTTTACATCTCACCATCTTTACGACCGTCACAAAGTCGATACGATCACCGAACACCACCGAGCGACGGAGGTTCCCGTGAGCGTCGAGAACGGCGAGCGCCAGCTCGAAAGCGGTGTCCGGACCAACTTTCACGAGGTCATGGACTACGCGAACTACCTGCGCCTGGACCAGGTGCTCCAGGCGCAGCACCCGCTCAGCAACCCGGCCCACCACGACGAGCTGCTGTTCATCGTGCAGCACCAGACCACCGAGCTGTGGCTGAAACTGATCATCCACGAGCTGCTCTCGGCCCGGGACCTGATCGACGCGGACCGGCTGCCGGTGGCCCTCAAGCGGCTGGCGCGGGTCAAGCACATCCAGGCCACGATGACCGAGCAGTGGTCGGTACTGGCCACGCTGACGCCCAGCGAGTACGCGGGTTTCCGCAAGATCCTCGGGCCCTCCTCGGGTTTCCAGTCGTACCAGTACCGTTCGGTCGAGTTCCTGCTCGGCAACAAGAACGAAGGCATGCTGGACGTTTTCGCCTCCCGGCCGGAGGTGCACGCCGCGCTCGAGCAGTTGCTGGGCGAGCCGACGGTGTACGACAGCTTCCTGCGGCTGCTGGCCCGGCGGGGCTACGAGGTGCCGGCCGAGGTGCTGGAGCGCGACGTGCGCCTGCCCTGGACCGAGCAGGCGGATCTGGTGCCGGTTTTCCAGAAGATCTACGAGAACGTGGAGTCCGAGTGGGATCTCTACGAAGCCTGCGAAGACCTGGTCGACATCGAGGACGCGTTCCAGAACTGGCGCTTCCGGCACCTGTCCACGGTGCAGCGGATCATCGGCAGCAAGGTCGGCACCGGTGGCTCCAGCGGGGTGCCGTTCCTGCGCCGGGCGCTGGAACTCACGTTCTTCCCCGAGCTGTTCACCGTCCGCAGTCTGATCGGCGCCTGAGATGACCGTCCTGGAGCACGTGAGGGTCGACGCGGTCTGGCCCGCACCACCGGCCGGAACCGGCGAGAACGCCCCCTACCTGGGTGGTTCGGTACTGCCCGGGCTGGTGGACGCGCACGTGCACCTGGGCCTGGTCGATCACGCCCGCCTGGCCGGGTCGGCCGTGGTGGAGGTGCACGACCTCGGCTGGCTGCCGGACGCGGCGCCCGCCTGGCGGGCCACGCTGGGTCCTTCGGTCCACCTCGAGGCGGCCGGGCCGTTCCACACAGCACCCGGTGGCTACCCGCAAACGCGTTCCTGGGCCCCGCCGGGATCGGTGCGGGCGATCACGAACGCCCGCGAGGCCGAGACCGCCGTGGCCGCGCTCGTGACCGCCGGCGCCCACACCCTCAAGGTCACTCTCCACACCGGCGGCCCTGCGCTGTCCGACGACCTGCTGCACACGCTGGTCCGGGCCGCGCACGCGGCGGGGCTCACGGTCAGCGCGCACGCCGAGGGCGAGGGGCAGGCGCAGCGGGCCACGACGGCCGGGGCCGACGTGCTCGTGCACGCCCCCTGGAGCGAGCGGCTCGACGACGCCACCATCGCCGCGATGGCCGGGTCGATCACCTGGATCAGCACCTTCGCCATCCACGAGGGGCCGGCCCGGGCCCTCGCACTGGACAACGCCCGGCGGTTCACCGCCGCCGGGGGCCGGCTGCGCTACGGCACCGACATGGGCAACGGCCCCACCCCGGTGGGGGTGAACGAGGCCGAGATCCTCGCTCTGGGGGCCGCCGGGCTCGAGGGTGACGCCCTGCTGGGCGCCCTGACCGGCGTCCACCATCCCGACATCGCCGACCTGACCGACATCCCGGCCACCGGCCGCTTGCTGCACAACACCCGGCCCCTGCCGCGCACCGCGCAAGACTGTGCCGTCTGGTTCTCGACCGCGCAACGACTCACCGTTGCCGCTGCGGAGGTACTTTCCCGATGACCGCGTCCACCAGCTCCACCGACTCCACCGACTCCAGCAGCTCGGGGCTGCTGGCCCGGGCCGCCGAGCTCGACGCCGCCGACCCGCTGGCCGCTCTGCGCGAGCGCTTCGTGCCGGGCGACGGTGAGCTGATCGCCTACCTGGACGGCAACTCGCTGGGGCGGCCGCTGATCGCCACCCGCGAGCACCTGTCCCGCTTCGTCGACGACGTCTGGGCCCCCCGCCTGATCCGCGGCTGGGACGAGGGCTGGATGGACTCGCCCCTCACCCTCGGCGACACCCTGGGCGCCCTGACCCTGGGCGCGGCGGCCGGGCAGACGGTGATCGCCGACTCCACCACGGTCATGCTCTACAAGCTCTGCCGGGCCGCGGTATCCGCCCGTCCCGGCCGCTCGCAGATCGTGCTGGACACCGAGAACTTCCCCACCGACCGGTACGTGCTCGAGGGCATCGCGGCCGAGACCGGCACGCAGCTGGTCTGGATCGAGCCCGATCCGCTGAGCGGAGTCACGACGGACGAGGTGGCCGCCGCCGTCGGGCCCGACACCGCCCTGGTGGTGCTCAGTCACGTGGCCTTCAAGTCCGGGTTCCTGGCCGACGTCCGCGAGATCACCCAGGTCGCCCACGCGGCGGGCGCCCTGGTGCTGTGGGACCTGTGTCACTCGGCCGGGGTGGTACCCGTCGAGCTGGACGCCTGGAACGTCGACCTGGCCGTCGGGTGCACCTACAAGTACCTCAACGGCGGACCGGGCGCCCCCGCCTTCGGCTACGTCGCGAGCCGCCTGCAGGGTGAGCTGCGCCAGCCGGTCCAGGGCTGGATGGGCCACGCCGAGCCCTTCACCATGGGCCCGGGCTACGCCCCGGCCGCCGGCATGCGCCGCTTCATCTCCGGAACCCCGCCGGTGGTCGGCATGCTCGCGATGCGCGACATGCTCGACCTGATCGGCGAGGCCGGGCTGGACGCGGTGCGGGCCAAGTCGAGCGCCCTCACCGCCTATGTGATCGACCTGGCCGACGAGCTGCTGACACCCTTCGGGGTCGAGATCGCCACCCCCCGCGAGGCCGCCCGGCGCGGTGGGCACGTGATGCTGACGCACCCGGCCTTCCGGGACCTGATTCCGGTGCTCTGGGAGCGCGGCGTGATCCCGGACTTCCGCCCGCCCCAGGGGATGCGGATCGGGCTCTCGCCGCTGAGCACGAGTTTCGGCGAGGTGGCCGCGGGTCTCACCCTGGTGGCCCAGCTCCTGGACGAACGCACGTGAAAACCGTTCAGGACGACTTCGACTCCGCCCCCGGCAGCACCACGTCACTGCTGCGCTCGATCATCGGCACGTCGCTGCGCCGCCTGGGCGGCTGGATCGCCGTGGCCGACCTGATCGAGCTGATGGCGGCGGCCGGGGTGCCGGAGGCCCGCACCCGCACGGCCCTGAGCCGGGTGAAGGCCAAGGGCCTGCTGAGTGCCGAACCACGGCACGGCATCCCGGGGTACCGGCTCTCGCCCGCGGCCACACCCATGCTCGAGCGCGGCGACGACCGCATCTACTATCCCCGCACGATGACGGCCGACGGTCGCTGGTGCCTGATCTCCTGGTCGGTGCCGGAGGAGAAACGCGACCTGCGCCACCAGTTGCGGCGCCGGCTCACCTGGATCGGCTGCGGCGCGGTCTCACCGGCCCTGTGGATCTGCCCGGAGTACCTCACCACCGAGGTCGAGGACATTCTCGCCGACCTCGGGCTGAGCCGGAACGCCACACTGTTCCTGTCCGACGAGGTCCGCGGCCCCCGCCCTCCCCGTGAGGCCGTGGCCGGCTGGTGGGACCTGGACGCCGTGCGGGCCCTGCACCACGACTTCCTCGACGCCCACGAGGAGGAGGTGCGCGCACTCGGGCCGAATCCGGCTCTGCGCGAGGCGTTCTCGGTCTGGGTGCGAGGCCTGGACAGCTGGCGCAAGATTCCCTACCTCGATCCCGGTCTGCCGCCCGAACTCCTGCCGGCGGACTGGCCCGGGCGCCGCAGCGTGCCGGTGTTCCACGAACTGCGCGACCGCATCCTGCCCCTGGCCCACGCCTACGTGGACGAGGTCACCGGGCCCGCACCCACGACGGACCCGACGAAACAACTGGAGGCTCTCGGATGACCCTCACGGCCCACAACCAGGACGCCACCCTCATCCGCCGGGCCTTCGCCCGCTACCCCTCCGGGGTCGTCGCGCTCGCCGCCCGGGGTGGCGAGGGCCCGACCGCGATGGTCGCCTCGTCCTTCGCCGTCGGGGTCTCCCTCGACCCGCCCCTGGTGATGTTCAGCGCCCGCAACGAGTCCCGCACCTGGCCGGTGCTGCGCCGCAGCCCCCGCATCGGGATCTCCCTGCTCGGTGCCGACCAGGCCGACCTGTGCCGGCGCCTGGCCGGGGCCGACACCGCGAGCCGTTTCGCCGACGACGTCCTGACCCTCACGCAGGACGGCGCCGTCCTGTTCGCCGGGGCCTCGCTGTGGCTGGACTGCTCGGTGTACGGCGAGATGCCGGCCGGCGACCACCGGGTGGTTCTGCTGGAGGTCCACACCCTCTGGCACGACGAGGCCGCCCAGGACCCCCTGGTCTTCCACGGTTCCGCCTTCCGGCGACTGCAGAAGACCGCATGAGCGAACCCCTGCGGACCATCCGCGACGCGCACCGCCCACACGGCCGGCGCCTCGGGATCATCGTCGGGATGCCTGCCCCGGACGACCTTCTGGACGGCATCGCCGAGATCCTCACCCACAGCGGCGAGCTGCCCGCCCGCCGCCTGGCCCGGTTGCGACCGCGACCGGGCGAGACCACCACCCGGCCGCAGGACGTGGCCTGGTTCGTCCAGCGCTTCGGGCACGAGTACACCACCGTCGTGCTCGATCCCGGAATGCTCAGCCCCGCAGCCGAAGCCGCCTGCCGGGACGAGAACTGCACCCTCGTCGTCACGGATTTCGCCCTGTCCCAGCGCTGATCCAACGGCCGTCCAGCGGCCATCCAGCTCCCCACCGGTTATCCAGCGTCACTCGGTTCTGCCTCCCACCCCGACCGAACGGATTTCCCCATGTCTGCCCTGTCTTCCCGTCGTCCCGCCGCCGCACTCACCGCCGGTCTGTCGATCCTGGCTCTCGGTCTCACCGCCTGCTCCACCCCCACCGACGAGGCCTCCTCAGACCCGGCCACCTCCACCGCCGCTGCTGCCGGTACGGCCGACGCCGCCCTGATCGCCGAGCTGCCCGAGGCGATCCGGTCATCCCAGAAGATCTCCCTGGGCGCCCTCTGGGAGACCGCCCCGATCATCAGCGTGACCACCGGCGACGCCTCCACCCCGGTCGGCGTCGCCCCCGATCTGGCCGCCGCGCTGGCCCCGGTCCTCGATGTCACCGTCGACTGGAAGAACATGCAGTGGCCGGCCCAGCTGCCCGGCGTCCAGTCCGGCAACGTGGACGCCCTGATGGGCCAGGTCTCGGCCACCGCCGAGCGGGAGACGAGCGTGGTCGACCTGATCCCGTTCTACAAGTCGTCCATGGCCCTGCTGATGAACGCCGACAAGACCTCCGGGATCAGCGGCCTGGCCAGCATGTGCGGCCAGAAGGTCGGTGTGCCGGTCGGTTCCATCCAGTCCGAGACGATCAAGGCCGTCAGCAAGGCCTCCTGCGCCGGCAACGACATCAAGCTCGCCGAGTACTCCGGCGCCACGGCCGCGATCAGCGCCGTACGCGCCGGCACCATCGCCGCCTGGATGGACTCCACCACCAGTCAGAAGGCGGTGGCCGAGGAGAGCAGCGACGCGTTCGGTGTGGTGGCCGTGCCGGACAGCGAGTTCGAGCCGCAGTACACCACCATCGCCGTCTCCAAGGACCAGCCCGGCCTGACCAAGGCCCTGCTCGGCGCCATGAAGACGATCGTCGAGAACGGCGACTACGCCAAGGTGATGGAGCAGTACGGCCTTGCCGACGCGGAGATCACCGCCGACGAGGTCGTCGCCAACCCGGTCACGAAGACGGCGATCGGCGAGAAGTCCTAGTCGTCAACCATGATCAGGCAGACCTTCCCCGGGGAAGGTCTGCCTGAGGACGAACGAAGTGCGGCGGCGGAAGGAGGAAGGGGAACCGTGACAGCGCGCGAGCCCGATGAACGCCTCACCTTCAGCGTCCGCCTCAGCAGCGGCACACCGGTCTCCGTGTTCCGTGAATGTGCTCTGGCGGCCGAGGAACTGGGCTTCGACCAGATCTGGACCGGCAACGACCTGCTGCGGCGCTCGGGCATCGTCCCGGTCACCGTCGCCCTCACGGCGACCAGCCGGATCAGGGTCGGGTCGAGCGTGCTCAACCCGGTCAGTCTGCACCCGGCCGAGATCGCGATGATCGCGGCCCAGCTGCAGGACATCTCGCACGGCCGGTACCTGCTCGGTCTGGGTGCCGGTTCCGAGGTGTTCCTGCGCTGGGCCGGGCTGGAGCCGGCCCGGCCGGTCCCCCGTACCCGGGAAGGGCTGCGCGCGGTCCGGGCGCTGCTGGAGGGCCGGGTACCCGAGGGCTGGCACGAGCAGGCCCGCCTGAAGGACGGCCCGGCTCTGCCCACCCCGATCTACCTCGGGGCGATGGGCCCGAAGATGCTCGCCCTGGCCGGGCGGGAGGCCGACGGCGCGCTGGCGCTGTGCCTTCCGCCCGACCGGATCGAGTGGTTCTCCGCACAGATCGATGAGGGACGCGGCGGGCGCACCGATCCGTTCGATCTCGCCTGTTGCCTGTGGGTGTCCATCGACGACGACCGGGAGGCCGCAAAGCGGCGACTGGCCTCGAAGATCGCGCCCTACGCGGGATCGCTGGCCCCGGACACCCTGGAGGCGGCCGGCTTCGACGTGGAGCGGTTCGCCCACGTACAGGCCCTGATGACCGCCGGGGACACCGAGGCCGCGATCGACGCCGTGGACGAGGCCATGCTGCGCCTGGGCATGGCCGGTGACGTGAACGACGTCACCGAACGCTGTGAGGAACTGGTGAGCCGGGGCGTCCACCATCTGTCGTTCGGGCAGCCCCTGGGCGCATCCCCCGTACAAGCTCTGACCCTGCTGGGCCGGCACGTGCTGCCCGCCCTGCGCCCCACCTGAACCACGACCAGGGAGTGAATCAGCCATGAGTACCGCCACCGCCACCCCCGAGCCCCAGCTGCGCGAACCGCTGACGTCGGCCGACATCCTCGCCAACGTGCAGGCCCTGCTGCCGCTCGTGCGTGAGGACGCCGCGCAGTGCGAGGCGCAGGGCCACCTCACCGACCGGCTGCGCGAGGCCTTCCGCACCGCGGGAACGTTCCGGGTGGGCTTCAGCACCGCGCACGGCGGGCCCGAGATGACCCTGGCCGACCAGACCCGGATGATCGAGCTGATCGCCACGGCCGACGCCGGGATCGCCTGGAACGTCTGTGTCCTGGCCGCCACCGGGTTCTACGCCGGGCGCCTGTCGCCGGCGGCCTACGACGAGCTCTACCCCGCCCTCGACCTGCCCACCTGCGGTTCGTTCCACCCCAAGGCGAAAGCCGTGCAGGTGCCCGGCGGCTACCGGGTCACCGGCACCTGGAACTTCGGCAGCGGCATCCGTTCCGCCGAGCGCATCGTCGGCGGGGCCGAGGTGGAGACCGAGGCCGGCGAGAAGGTGCGCAAGGCCGACGGCAGCGTGCTCACCCTCGGCGTGTGGCTGCCCACCGACCAGGTGCGGCTGCTGGACGACTGGCACGTGATCGGCCTGCGGGCCTCGGCCAGCCAGGGCTACACCGTCACCGACGTGTTCGTGCCCGAGCACCACTGCTTCGACCGGTTCTTCACCCCGACCGCCGACGCCGAACCGCTGAACAAGCACGTCGATCTGCCGTTCTACAGCATGGCCGGGATCTCGGTCGGCATCGCCCAGCACGCGATCGACCTGGCCACCGCCTATCTGGCGGCCCTGGCGTCCGCGAAGGGCCGCACGCCCAGCGAGCGGCAGATCAGCCTGCTCGGAGAGGCGTCGAGCTACGTGCACGCCGCGCGCTCCCTGGTGATCGACGGCGTCAGCGCGATCGACGCGGCCATCTTCACCCCCGGCGTGGTGCCGGACGACACCGTGATGGCCCGCGGCGACGCACCCCTGGCCCACGACTTCACCCGCCGGGTGGTCGACCACTGCGGCGAGATCATGGGTTCCCAGGCCATTTACGAGCGTTATCCGTTCGAGAAGCTGGTGCGCGACACCACCGGCATGGGCGCCCACGCCTCCACCTGGCGCAGCCGCTGGCTGTCGGTCGGCCAGGCCCTGGTCACCGCGCATCCGCAGGAGGCGGCATGACCGAGGTCGGCATCGACACGGTGAAGGCGCCCCAACGTGACGTGGTGCCGGTCCGGCACTGGGGTCGCGGCATCGGGGCCGGCGTGGTCGTGCTGCTCGTGGCCTGGATGCTCTACGGCGTGGCCACGAACCCGAACTTCGAGTGGAGCGTGGTCGGGCAGTACCTCTTCGCCCGGACCGTGCTCAAGGGCCTGCTGCTGACCCTCGAGATGACCGTCATCGGCATGGTGGTCGCGCTGGCCCTGGCGATCGTCGTGGGCGTCATGCGGATGTCACCGAGCCGGATCATCTCCGGCGCCGCGTCGATCTGGGTGTTCCTGTTCCGCGGCGTGCCGCTGATCGTGCTGCTGATCTTCGTCGGCAACCTGGGCCTGTTCTTCCGGGAGTTCCGCCTCGGCATCCCGTTCACCGACGTCACCTTCTGGTCGGCCCCGGTCGGCGAGATCGTGACCCCGTTCGTGGCCTCCGTGATCGGGCTGTCCCTGGCGGGTTCCGGTTACATGGCCGAGATCGTGCGCAGCGGCCTGCTGGCGGTGGGCAACGGCCAGCACGAGACCGCCAAGGCCCTGGGGCTCAACCGCACCCTGACCCTGCGCTACATCGTGCTGCCGCAGGCCCTGCGGGTGATCATCCCGCCGCTGGGCAACGAGTTCATCGGCATGCTGAAGGCCTCGGCCATCGTGTCGGTGATCGCCGGTGGCGACCTGCTCACCGTGGTGCAGGGCATCTCGGGCATCAACTTCCGCACGATCGAGATGCTCATCGTGGCCACCATCTGGTACCTGCTGGTGATCGTCGTCTACTCGACGGCGCAGTTCTTCCTGGAGCGACGGGCGGCCGAGCGATGAACGTGATGATCGACATCCAGGGCGTGGACAAGTGGTACGGCCAGAACCAGGTGCTGTTCGGTGTCGACCTCCAGGTGATGCAGGGTGAGACGGTCTGCATCATCGGCCCTTCCGGATCGGGCAAGAGCACGCTGCTGCGGACCGTCAACCATCTCGAGGACATCAACGCCGGCAGCATCTCGGTGAACGGCGATCTGGTCGGCTACCGCGAGCACAACGGCCGGCTGCACGAACTGCGCGAGCACGAGGCCTGCCGTCAGCGCCTGGGCATCGGCATGGTGTTCCAGCAGTTCAACCTCTTCCCGCACATGACGGCGCTGGAGAACGTCTCGTTCGCACCGGTCCGGGTGAAAGGTGAGAAACCGGCGCAGGCCAGGGCCTACGCCCAGGAACTGCTCGGCCGGGTGGGACTTTCCGGCAAGGAGGACTCCTACCCCTCCAAGCTGTCCGGCGGCCAGCAGCAGCGGGTCGCGATCGCCCGGGCGATGGCGATGCGCCCGCAGGTGATGCTCTTCGACGAACCCACCAGCGCCCTCGACCCCGAGCTGGTCGGTGAGGTGCTCAGCGTGATGAAGGATCTCGCCACCACCGGCGGCATCACGGTGGTCGTCGTCACCCACGAGATGGGCTTCGCCCGCGAGGTCAGCGACCGGGTGATCTTCATGGACGCGGGTCGCGTGGTCGAGGAGGGAACCCCCGAGCAGGTGCTCGGGTCGCCCACGCAGGAGCGCACCCAGGCGTTCCTGGCGGCGGTCCTGCGATGACCACCACGATCGAGGACGCGTCGGTCGCCCTGGTCGCGGGCGGCACCGGCCCGCTGGGGCGGGCCGTGGTGGCCACGCTGGCCGGGCGGGGACTACGCGTCGCCGTGCACTACCGCAGCCGTCCCGAGACCGCCCAGGAACTGATCGCGGGGCTGCCCGGGGAACATCTGGTGGTCGGGGCCGACCTGACCTCGCCCGGGGAGCTCGCCGACGCCGTGGACACCGTGGAGCACCACCTGGGACCGGTATCGGTGCTCGTCAACGCCGCGCACCCGGGCCTGTCGTCACCCGCAGCGGTGGCGGACGGCGATCCCGCCGCCCTGGCCGCCCAGCTGGCCGGGGTGTCTGCCCACGCCGCGCTCTGCGCCCGGGTGGTGCCGGCCATGCGCGCGCTCGGCCGGGGCCGGATCATCTACCTGTCCGGGGCCCTGATGTCCCGGCCGGCAACAGGATTCGGTTTCTACGGCGCGGCGAAGGCCGCCGCCACGACGCTCACGAAGTACCTCGCCCTGGAGGAGGGACGCGCGGGGATCACCGCCAACATCGTCGCGCCCGGGCGGGTGGTCGACCCCTCCGTCCCCGACGAGCTGACCCCGCAGCAGGCGGCGCTCTCCGATCGGCTCCTCGAACGGATGGCCCTGCCCCGGTTCCCCTCCCCGGCCGACGTCGCCGACGGCGTCCTCACGCTCGTGGACTCCCCCGCGATCACCGGGCAGGTGCTCTGGCTGACCGGAGGGGAGCCGATCCATGGCTGAGATGCTGCCCCCGTCACCCAGGGTGCGGATCGTGGTGGAGCGGGCGGACGCACCCAGGTGCGGCATCCGGGTCGGCGACAGTGTCGACGTGGACGGGCCGGGACTCTCCACCGGCGGGAAACCCTTCTGCCCCCAGGCCTTGATGAGTGTGATCCCGGTGCTCGGGATGCGCCAGAACGCGCTGCCGGCCGACGACTGGCTGGCCCGCAAACCGTTCCTGTGCTGTCCGGACGTGTCCGAGAACGTCGTTCTGCGGTTGGAGGCCTGGTGATCAAGCTGTGAAGGTCCGCTGCACGGTGGAGGACATGAACTACTCGGCGTGCGCCCTGGAGGTCGGCGACTGGTTCGAGCTCTCCCCCACCGGCGTCACCGTGCCCGAGGGAAAGCGCTTCTGCTACTTCGCCATCGCCGCGGTGATCCCGTCGGTGCTGGGACGGCTCGACGCCGCCGGACCCGACGAGTTCCTGCGCTCCAGGCCCCTGCTGGCCTGTCCGGACCCGCCCGAGAACCTGCACATCCGCGTCGAGCCCCTGGAGGAGTCGTGAGCGAGCTGATCTTCAGCGCCCGCATCGGCGGGCACGGCGTGATGTCCGTGGTCGAGAAGGCCCTGCTGGTGGAGGACGCCGGTTTCGACCAGGTGTGGACCGGCAACGACATGTTCGGCGAACCCGGGCTGGTGACGCTCGCGGCGATCGCGATGAAGACGTCCCGGATCCGGTTCGGCTCGGGCGTCATCGACCCGGTCTCCCTGCACCCGGCCCAGATCGCGATGTTCGCCTCCGGGCTGCAGGAGATCTCCGGCGACCGCTTCCTGCTGGGCCTGGGCGCCGGCTCGGACGTGTTCTTCCGCTGGGCCGGGCTCGAGCCGGCCAAACCCGTGGTCCGCACCCGGGAGGCCGTGCTCGCCATCCGCGAGCTGACGAACGGCCGCAGCCCGGCGGGTGTGCCCGGCACCGGTGACCTGTGGACCGAGAACGCGAAACTGCGCAGCCACCGCCCGGTCCCGATCTACATCGGCGCGATGGGCCCGAAGATGATCGACCTGACCGGGAAGATCGCCGACGGCGCCCTGCCCCTGTGCCTGCCGCCCCGCCACGTCTACGGAGTGGTCGAGCAGCTCAAGGCCGGGGCAGCCAAGACCGGCCGCACCATCGACGACCTCGATGTGGCGGCGTGCGTGTGGGCGAGCATCAGCGACGACCGCGACGAGGCGAGAACCCTGATGGCGCGGCACATCGCGCTCTACAGCGGTTCGCTGTCCACCGACGCCCTGGCCGCCAACGGGCTCGACCCGCAGGAGTTCGCCCGCACCCAGGAGCTGATGCTCGCCGGGCGCGAGGACGACGCGGTCGCCTCGGTCACCGACACGATGCTGGAGCTGGGCATCGTGGGTGGGGTGGACGAGGTGATCGAGCAGTGCGCCCAGCTCATCGACGCTGGGGTGAAACATATTTCGTTCGGTCCCCCGATGGGACCGGACCCGGTATCGGCCGTGCGGCTGATCGGCAGCCAGGTGCTGCCGGCGCTGCGCGAACTCGTCTGAGGAGAGATCATGAGGATCGTTCACGGCGGCATCACCGTCGACCCGGCGCACGTCGCGGAGGTCGAGGCGCAGGGCGCCGCCTTCCAGAAGCTGTGCCTGGAGGAGACCGGCTGCGTGGAGTACCAGCTGTCCTGGAAGCTCGGCGAGGCCGAGAACCTGCGCCTGCTGGAGGTCTGGACCACGGCGGCCGACCACGAGGCCCACAAGGAGCAGGCCCACACCCAGGCCTGGACCACGTTCATCAGCGGCGCGGCGGCGGCCCCGCCGAAATTCGCCCAGTACGACGACGTGGAGTAAGGCGGACGGGACACTCTGCATGATGACGGGCAAAAGAAGCTTCCTGCTCGTGATCATGCGAAGTGTCCCCGTCCGTTCGTTAATCTCGGTGCGGTGATCCGCATCCACCTCGACGAGGTGACCCTGGCCCGCACCCGGATCGCGGTCAGCCAGCTGCTCGAGATGGTCCGGGGGCTGGAGATCCTGCACCGGCATCCGGCCGCGGTGCCGTGGCCCTACACCGACTGGGCCCGCACCGCCGCCGAGGTGCTACGCACGGCGCCGCAGACGGCGCCGTTGCGGTTGTACGGCGACCTCTACGGCGCCGACCACGGCCGCCCGACACCCGACGTCTTCACGCCCGTCCCCGAAGAGGCGGTTCCCGACCTGGCGGCGGAACTGGGCCGGCTGCGGGGCACGCCACCGGCCCTGGTGCACGAACAGGTCCGCAAGCACTACCCCGAGGGCGCTCCCGATTTCCTGCAGCGGTACGTGCAGGAACCGGAAAGGGCTTTCGACCGGCTGGCCGAGGCTTTCGCGGTGTTCTGGGACCGGGCCATGGCCCCGTACTGGCCGGCGATGCGCACCGCCCTGGACGAGGAGGTGCTCCTGCGGGCCCGGCGGCTCGCGGCCGAGGGCGCCGACGCGCTGCTCCTGGACCTGCACGGGCCGCAGGTATGGCAGGCCCCGGTGCTGAATTTTCCCAAGCGCAACAAGGAATCGTCACTGATCGCGGTCGATCAGCGGTTGCTCCTGGTCCCGCTCATCTTCGCCGAGAACACCACGATGGTCTCGACCGATCATCCGCGCATCCAGTCGATCTCCTACCAGGCGCGGGGAGCCGCGCGGCTGGCCGGGAGCGGCTCGCCCCGGTCGCAGGAGCCCGACCGGCTGGCCGTCCTGGTCGGCCCGGCCCGCGCGACGCTGCTGCGGGCTCTGCGCCGGCCCTCCACCACGACCGGGCTGGCCGGCGAACTGGGCCTGGCCCCCAGCACCGTCTCCGAGCACCTGGCCGGGCTGCTGACGGCGGGCGTCATCCACCGGCGGCGTTCGGGCCGCAGCGTGCTGTACGAGCTGGAACCCTCCGGTGTGGCGTTGCTTTCCTTGCTGGCCCCACCCGACGACGGCGCGTAGACCCGCGAGGATTCGGCTCCGGCCGAATCGATACCGCCGCCGCGACCGGGGTACCTACCGTGTCGATCAATACCGCCCTTGATCGACACGAGGTATGTGTTTTCATGCGTCCTGAACGTGCCCTATTACTCGGTGTGGCCCGGCGCCGCGCACGCCCACTGACTCTCGGCTCCTCCGCCTCGATGGTTCACCAGGCCTGCGAGGCACTAGTACCGCTGGCCATCGGCCTGGCCGTTGACCAGGCCGTGGACGGTGGAGGCCTCGTGGCCCTCCTCGTCGCCGTGTCCACCCTTCTGGCTCTCTTCGTGCTCCTGGCGGCCTGCGGCGGTTTCCAGTACTGGATCCTGACGGTGACCCTCCAGCGGGAGGCCCACGAGCTGCGGGTGCGGGCGGCGGACCGGATCCTCGCCGATCCCGGCGCCGGACGCGGCCGGAGCGCCGGGGAGCTGATGGCGATCCTGACCTCCGACACCGCCGGCGTCGCGGCGATCGTCCCGGCGGCCGCGATGATCGTGTCCGGCCTCACCGGTCTGGCCGTGACCGTGGCCGTGCTGGTGCGCATCGATCTTGGCCTCGGACTCGGCCTGGTGCTGGTGGTTCCGCTGCTGATGGCCGGCATCGACCGGATCGGCCCCTGGCTCGAGCGCAAGGTCGCGGCCCAGCAGCAGACCGGTGGTCTGGCAGCGGCGTTCGCGGCCGAGCTGGTGACCGCGTTGCGGCCGATCCGGGGGTTCGGTGGGATCGGCGAGGCCGCACGCCGCTACCGAAGGGTGAGCCGGCGGTCACGGGACGCGGCTCTCGAGGCGGCCACGGCGTCCGCGGTGGTGGCGGCCGTGGGTCTGGTGGCCACGGTCCTGGTCGTGATCGCGACCGCTGCGGTCGCCGGGCAGATGGCTCTCTCCGGACGGATCACGGTGGGCGAGCTGATCACCGTGGTGGCCATGGCCTCGTTCGTCGCCGACCCGGTCCAGAGGGTGGCGAGCGGGGTCCAGTCAGTGGCGGTCTCACGGGCCGGCGCGGCCCGGGTGGCGCCGCTGCTGCCGGCCTCCGGGGTGGTTCCCGGGACGTCCGGGCGACCCATCACCGACTGGAAGGCCGAACTGGTTCCTGGCGAGATGCTCGGCGTGGTCACCACCGATCCGGCGGCGGCGCAACAGGTCACGGACGAGCTCGCCCAGTTGTCCTCGCCGCAGTTCCTGGTCGAACCGGCGGCTGCCCATCTGCTGGGCGGCACTCTGGAGGCGGCCTTGGACACCGGGCGCGACACCTCGCCGGACTGGACGGCCCGAGCCCTCGTGACGGCTGCGGCCGACACCATGGAGATGGTGGAGACGGCAGCATTACAGGGCGCCGGAGCCAACCTGTCCGGAGGGCAACGCCAGCGTCTGGCCCTGGCCCGGGCCCTGGCCGCCGACCCGGCGGTGCTGGTCCTGCGCGACCCCCTGACGGCTGTGGACGCCGTCACCGAGGACACGATCGCCTATCGGCTACGGCTTCTGCGCAACCAGGATCGGCACACCACCGTGGTGGTCTCCACCTCGCCGGCGTTGCTGACGGCCTGCGACCGGGTCGTCTTCGTCCTCCCTCCACCGGGCGACCCGGCCACGGTCACCGGCCCGCACAGCGCCCTGATGGAACGTCCCGACTACCGTGAGGCAGTGCTGCGATGAGTGTCCTTCCCGTGGCCACCGGCCGGCAGACCTGGGCCGGGCTGTGTCGCGCCGCCGCCGGGCACCGGCCGGCGACGGCCGCCGCCGTGTCCTGGACCCTGCTGGCGAGCGCCGGAATCGTCATGCTCCCGCTGCTGCTGGGTCGGCTCGTCGATGCCGTCCGTCTCGAACGCCCGGAGAGCCTGCCGGTGCTGCTGCCGCTGATCGGGGCTGTCGGCGTTCTCGGCGCCCTGGCCACGGCCCTGGCCCTGCGGGCCACGGCCCGGCTCGGAGCCCTGATCGCGGCCGACATCCGGGAGCAGGCCCTGACCGCAGCACTGGGCCTCGAGCCGGCCCTCCTGGAATCCGCCGGCAGCGGGGACATCACCGCGAGGGTCACCGACGACGTCGAGAACTTCGTCGCGGCCATCCCGCTGATCGCACAGGTGTCCACCGCTCTCACCACCGTCCTGGCCTCCGTCGGCGCCGTGGCCGGGCTGGACTGGCGGCTGGCGATCTCCTTCGTCGCGGTGGCGCCGTTCTACTGGTTCGGTCTGAGCCGCTACCTGCCCCGGGCCGGACCGTTGTACGCCCAGGAACGGCGCACCGCGGCGGAACGTGGCCAGGTGCTGCTGGAGTCGCTCCAGGGACGCAGCACCGTCACCGCCTACGGCATGTCCGCCCTGCAGTCCCGGCGGGTGGAGCAGGCGTCGGCCCACAGCCTGGACGTGCGGGTGCGCACGATCGGGGTGTCGCTGTGGCTCACCACATCGATGAACGCGGCCGAGGCGGCGGGCCTGTGCTCGATCCTGATGACCGGCTACTGGCTGGTCCGCGGCGACCTGGTCACGGTGGGCGAGGTCACCGCGGCCGCCCTGCTGTTCCACCGTCTGTTCGACCCGCTCGGAACCCTGCTCGGTTCCTTCGACTCCGTGCAGCGCGCCGGGGCCGCCCTGGCCCGGATCATCGGGGTCACGCAGGTACCCGCCCGCGCGTACCGCGACCAGCCCTCTCCCCGCGGTGGCGTGTCCGTCTGCCTGCGCGGTGTCCGGCACTCCTACGGCGGCGGGCACCACGCCGTCGACGGCGTCGACCTGGATGTCCCGGCCGGTTCGTCCCTGGCCGTCGTGGGCACCAGCGGCGCGGGCAAGAGCACCCTGGCGGCCATTCTCGCCGGCATGTTCCCGGCCACCGCCGGAACGGTGTCGGTGAACGACGGCCTCGTCGACGTCCCCGTCACCGAGATGGACCCGGCCCGGCGGCGCGACTGGGTGGCGATGGTCTCCCAGGAGACCCCCGTGTTCAGTGGAACCCTGCGCGAAGACCTCCTTTTCGCTCACCCGGCCGGCACGGACAGCCACCTGTGGGACGCGCTGGAGAAGGTGGGTGCCGCCACCTGGGCGCGGGGCCTGGAGGCCGGGCTGGACACCCTCGTCGGAGCGGGCGGGCACCCCCTCAGCGCCGTCCAGGCGCAGCAACTGGCCCTGGCCCGGCTGGTCCTGCTCGACCCGCCGCTGCTGGTCATGGACGAGGCGACCGCCGAGGCCGGCAGCGCCGGCGCGCGCGACCTGGAACGGGCTGCCCTGGCGCTGCGGTCGGGCCGGACCGTGGTCGTCGTGGCCCACCGGCTCTCCCAGGCACGGGTCTGCGACCGGATCGCCGTGATGGAGCACGGCCGGATCGAGGAGTACGGCACTCATGAGGAGCTCCTGGAGCGGCAGGGCCGTTACGCACGGCTCTGGAACTCCTGGTCACGGTCGGGACATCGCCGGTAGCGCCACCAGCTCGGTCGCCCATCACAGGCTGGGCCGTCCGGGGGATCACGGTTGCCCGCCGGGAGCCGGGCCCCGTGCGCCCTCACCCGTTCGGCTGCGGACCGGATTCCCGAACATGGTTTTTGCCTGCTTCTGCCCCGGGCCCGGCGTATGCCGTGCGCCACAGGAGGTGACCGGCGGGTGCGGTGGCGTCACGTATTCACTCGAACGACAGATACCGCGTTCACTCCTCGTCCCGCATTCTCGAACTACAGAAAGTGACCACGGAGGTCCGTTCGATAGCACCTGCGGGTGCCGGGAGAGCTGAGGTTCACAGTGGGCTGGCACGAGATGACGCCGTTGAAGCGATTCGAGTGGGTCGGTGGAAGCATCGCCGCCGTCATCGGCGTCGGCCTCCTGGTCGGACCCGGCTTCGTGTCGTCCGCCGTGCAGGCCTCGGCCCAGACCACCGCCGTCACCGCGAGCACCGATGAGGGCGACCAGTCCTGGCGCTACAACGTCAGCTCCATCACCAGCAACGACACCAAGCCGATCACCGCCACGGACACGCAGAGCTTCAACTCCGGCGCCTACTCGCTCATGACCGCCACCCTGCACAGCGGCAAGGACGTCAAGATCCGCTGGAACCCGTGCCAGGCGGTCGTCAGCTACCGGGTGAATCTCGACGACCTGCCGAAGGCACAGCGCGCCGAAATGCTGCGCACCGTCATGGAATCCTTCAAGAAGCTCCACACCGCCACCGGCATCATCTACCGCTACCGCGGCGACACCTCGTTCGTACCGCAGAAGGACACGGTCCAGGAGCAGCCCGCCGAGATCGTCGTGGCCGTGGTCAGGCCCGAGAGCAAGACCGACTTCGAGATGGAGGACAACTACCCGGGGTGGGGCGGCGTGCTCTGGACGAGCTGGTTCGACCAGAAGACGGAAGGCGCCGCGGCGGTGCGGGGCCAGGTTCTCCTCGACGCGAACCAGATCGCGGACCTCCCGGAGGGCTTCGGTGCGGGAGCGACGCGGGGCAACATCGTCCTGCACGAACTCGGTCACGTGATGGGTCTGGCCGACTCGACGGACCAGCAGCAGCTGATGTACCCGAAGCTGTCGGCCTCCACGCCGGACGGCTTCGCCGATGAGGACACGACGGCCCTGGGGAAGGTCGGGACCGAGTCCAGCTGCATCGACATCCCGGACTACGTCAAGGTCGGCAACCTCAACTAGTGGTGCCGGGTCGTGTCCTAGGGCTGGACGAGCGTGAGCATCTCCGCCGCGATGCTGAGCGCCACGGCGGCGGGCTTCTTGTCCCCGACCCCGGCCAGCCCCACCGGACAACGGATACCCGACAGACCGTCGGGGTGACCCGCGTCCGTGAGCCGGCGGTTGAAGGTGGAGGCCTTGGCCGACGACCCGATCAGCCCGATCGAGCCGAGGTCGGGCATCCGCAGGGCGTGTTCACAGATGGCCAGGTCTTCGGCGTGATCGTGGGTCATCACCAGAACGTGCGCGCCGACCGGGAGATCCTTGAGCACGTGCTCGGGGGCCAGGGCCACCGGGTGCACCACCACGCGGGCAACGGCATCGTGCAGGACGTCGAGTCTTTCGGGGGTGAACTGGTCGGTGCGGGTGTCGACGAGGTGCAGTTCCAGGTCGTGCCGGGCCAGGATACGGGCCAGCTCCAGCCCGACGTGACCGAACCCGAACACCGCCACGGCGGGTACGGCGCGCAGGGGCTCCAGCAACAGGGTCACCTCTCCCCCGCAGCACTGCACTCCGTGCTGGTAGGGCGCCTTGTCGGACAGGTTGAGGGTGATCAGCTCCGGCCCGGTCAGGTCACCGGTGCGGGCCCGTTCCACCGCCACGGCCTCGAGGTTGCCACCGCCCACGGTGCCCCACAGATCCCGCGGGCCCACCACCATTTTCGCGCCGGCCTCGCGGGGCGTGTGCCCCCGCGCAGCGACCACGGTGACCAGCACCCCGGCCTGGTTGCGGCTGCGCAGGGTCTGGATGCCCTTCAGCCAGTCCATGCCGGATCCCGTTGCTTCGAGGTGGCTTTCACCGCCCAGTAGACCTGCTCGGGTGTGGCGGGAGAGGCCAGTTCCACGCTCACGCCGGTCGGCCCGAACGCGGCCACGGCCTGGCGCAGCGCCTCGCGCACGGCGAAGGCCAGCATGAAGGGCGGCTCGCCGACGGCCTTCGAGCCGTACACCACCCCGTCCTCGGTGGCCTGCTCGAGGAAGCCGACATTGAACTCGGCCGGCATCTCGGAGAAGCTGGGGATCTTGTAGGTGCTGGCCCCGGCGGTGAGCAGGCGCCCGGTCGTGTCGTCCCAGCGCAGCTCCTCCAGGGTGAGCCAGCCCAGGCCCTGCAGGAAACCGCCCTCGACCTGGCCGATGTCGATCAGCGGGGAGATGCTGTCGCCCACGTCGTGCACGATGTCGACGCGGCGGGTCTCGTAGGCCCCGGTGAAACCGTCGACCTCGGTCTCGGCGACCGCCACCCCGTAGGCGAAGTACTTGAACGGGCTGCCCTTCATCGCCAGGCCGTTCCAGTAGATGCCCTCGGTGCGGTAATAACCCGCCGCCGACAACTGGATCCGCGCCATGTAGGCGTTGGCGACCTTCTCCTCCCAGGTGGTACCGCGCACGTCGGTGAGCCGTTCGAGGATCTGCTCGCAGGCGTTCTTCACGGCGCCGCCGTTCAGGTCGGTGCCCGACGAGGCCGCGGTGGCCGAGGTGTTCGGCACCTTGTCGGTGCGGGTCGGGGCCAGGCGCACCTTCTCGATCGGCAGGCCCAGGGTCGTGGCCGCCACCTGCAGCATCTTGGTGTGCAGACCCTGCCCCATCTCGGTGCCGCCGTGGTTGATCAGCACCGAGCCGTCCTTGTACACGTGCACGAGGGCGCCGGCCTGGTTGAAGGCCGTGAAGTTGAACGAGATGCCGAACTTCACCGGGGTGATCGCCAGGCCCCGCTTGCTGTGCTCGTGCGCGGCGTTCCAGGCGGCGACCTCGGCCTGGCGCTGCGCGAACGAGCTGGTCTCGAGCGCCTGCTGCCAGGTGCGCTCCAGCCGCTCGGCGTGACGCACCGGCTGGCCGTAGGGTGTGTCCTGACCCGGGCGGTAGAAGTTGCGGCGCCGCAGCTCGTCCGGCTCCAGGCCCAGCTGCGGGGCGCAGCGGCCGAGGATGTCCTCGATCACCAGCATGCCCTGCGGGCCGCCGAAGCCCCGGAACGCGGTCTGCGAGGTCTTGTGGGTCTTCGCGACCCGGCCGGTGACGTGGATGCCCGGGATCCAGTAGGCATTGTCGATGTGGCACAGGGCCCGGGACAGCACCGGTTCGGACAGGTCCAGGCTCCAGCCACCGTCGGCGGTGAGGGTCGCCTCCAGGGCCAGCAGGCGTCCGTCGTCGTCGAACCCGACCCGCCAGGAAGCGTGGAAGCCGTGGCGTTTCCCGGTCATCGCCATGTCGAGGGCCCGGCTGAGCCGGATCCGCACGGGGCGGCCGGTGAGGGTGGCGCCCAGCGCGGCGACGGCGGCCAGACCGTGGGGTTGCATCTCCTTGCCGCCGAATCCACCCCCCATGCGCAGGCACTGCACGGTGACGTCGTGGCTGCGCAGCCCCAGCACGTGGGCCACGATCTCCTGGGTCTCGGTGGGGTGCTGGGTGCTGGACTGCACGAAGACCTGCTCCGCCTCGTCCACCATCGCCAGCGAGCTGTGGGTCTCCAGGTAGAAGTGCTCCTGACCGGAGAACTCGAACTCACCCTCGAAAACCTGGCTGGCCGCGTCGAAATCGAGGTTCCCGCGATCCAGCACCAAGGTGTTGCCCTGATAGCTGCCGGCCGCGATGGCATCACGCACCGCGACGATCGCCGGCAGCGGCTCGTACTCCACCACGACCTGGAGGCTGCCCAGCCTGGCCGCCTCCAGGGTCTCACCCAGCACCCAGCAGATCGCCTGGCCGTGGAACATGACCTCGCTGGGGAACAACGGCTCGTCGTGCTTGACGCCGGCGTCGTTGACACCGGGTACGTCATCGACGGTGAGCACCCGCACCACGCCGGGAACGTGCGCGGCACCGCTCACGTCCAGGCGGGTGATCCGGGCGTGCGCGTGCGAGGAGCGCACCGGGTAGGCATGCAGCGTGCCGGCCGTGCGGTACACGAGATCGTCGGTGTAGAGCGCCTTCCCGGTCACGTGCAGGCGGGCGCTCTCGTGCGGTAGTGGTTTCCCGACGGTCATGACTGCTCCATCAGCTGCGCGGAGAACCGGCGCAGCGACTCGCCGAGCATCGCCGCCCGGTAGCCGGCGCTGGCCCGGTGATCACTCATGGGGGTTCCCTCGACGCGCAGCACTTCCGCTGCCGCCTCGACGGTTTCGGGGTTCCAGGGCTGCCCGGCGAGCGCGGCCTCGGTGGCGTGGGCACGGATCGGGGTGGCGGCCACACCACCCAGGCCGATCCGGGCGCGGCTCACCACGCCGTCGTGCAGGTCGACGGCGATCGCGACGGCGACGCTGGAGATGTCGTCGTACTTGCGCTTGGCGATCTTGTGGAAGGCGGTGTGGGCGGGTGAGGGTCGCGGGATGCGGACGAGGCGGATCAGTTCGCCGGGCCGGCGCACGCTGGTGCGGTAACCGGTGAAGTAGTCGCTGACGGGCACCTCGCGCTCCCCGGCGGCCGAGCTCAGCACCAGCGTGGCGTCGAGCGCCAGGAGCGCCGGGGCCAGATCTCCGATGGGGGACGCGGTACCCAGGCTTCCGCCGATGGTGGCCGAATTGCGGATGAGCCGGGAGGCGAACTGGGGAAGGAGCTGCGACAGCAGCGGAACCGCGCCGTCGAGACGGCGCTCGATCTCGGAGAGGGTGAGGGCCGCCCCGATCTCGGCCGAGCCCGGCGTGATCTGCCACTGGCGCATCTCGTCCAGATGGGCGACGGACAGCAGCCGGGTGGGCCGCAGTCCCTTGAGGTTGATGTCGACGCCCAGGTCGGTGCTGCCGGCGACGACGGTGACGTCGTCCGGCCCGGCGAGCACCTCCAGGGCACCGGACAGGCTGGCCGGACGCACGAAGGTCTCGGACTCGACGGCCTGCACCATCGGCGGCGCGTGCGAGCACCGGGCGGCGAGCGCGTCGTGTGCCGTGGGCTTGCCGAGCGCTTCGGCGGCGTCGCGAATCGGACGATAACCCGTGCAGCGGCACAGGTTACCGCTCATGGCGTGCAGGTCGAAGTGGTCGCCGCGGTCGGGCCGGTAGTACTCGGCCGCCATGCTGCAGACGAACCCGGGGGTGCAGTAGCCGCACTGCGATCCGCCGCGCTCGGCCATCTCCTGCTGCACCGGGTGCAGGTTCTCCGGGTCACCGAGACCCTCGACCGTGCGCACTTCCTGGTCGGCGAGGGTCGCGGAGGGAACCAGGCAGGCGTTGACGGCCGTCCACTCGGTGGCGGCCGCGATGCCCGGGCGGGCCAGGAGCACCGCGCAGGCGCCGCACTCCCCTTCGGCGCAGCCTTCCTTGGCCCCGAGAAGGCCGTTGGCACGCAGAAGATCGAGGGCGGAGACGTGCGGGGCGGCCCCACTCAGACCGAGGGGGCGGCCGTTGACCTGTGCTGAGGGTGAAGTGAGCATTCTCCGGCTTCCGGACGCATCGACGACGGGTAGATGACGTGAGGGACGACGTCAGCGCGATGCCCGTGCGCGATACGCCCCCGCACCCAGGCGGTGCCGTGTGTGCGAAGGCGGAGATCCATGGCGGTCACCGTAGAGCCAATGGTCCCGGACTTTCAAGCCGCGGCATCTTGGGCACAGCGGTGTTTCGTGTCGGTAAATTTCCGTATGCCAATCATTTCCGTCCCCCGGAGGGGGTACGGGACCTACGCCCCTGGATTGAGCCGAGCGGCCGGTGCGATAAAAACAGGCAGCAGACGCGGGAAAGGGCATCTCATGCGAATCATCATCATCGGCGCGGGAATCGGCGGCGCCAGTGCGGGCATCGCCCTGCAGCGGCTCGGTCACGAGGTCGAGATCTACGAGCAGGTCACGGAGAACAAGCCGGTCGGAGCCGCGATCTCGGTGTGGTCGAACGGGGTGAAGGCCCTGAACCACCTGGGACTCGCCGCGCAGACCGCGGCCCTGGGCGGGCGGATGGACCACATGTCCTACCGGGACGGGCTCACCGGAGAGACGATGTGCCGGTTCCCCCTCGACCCGATCACCGAGCAGATGGGGCAGCGGCCCTACCCGGTGGCCCGGGCCGATCTGCAGGCGATGCTGATGGAGGCCTTCGGCCTGGACCGGATCCGGTTCGGCATGCGGCTGGAGAGCATCTCCCAGGAGCCCGGATCGGTCACGGCCACGTTCGCGGACGGCTCCCGGGCCACCGGCGACCTGCTGATCGGTGCCGACGGTGCGAAATCCCGCACGCGAGCCTACGTTCTCGGCACCGAGCTGGAGCGCCGGTATGCGGGGTACGTGAACTTCAACGGTCTGGTCGACATCGACCCGCAGATCGGTCCGGCTGATCAGTGGACGACGTATGTGGCCGACGGGCAGCGCGTCTCGGTGATGCCGATCGCCGGGGGCCGCTTCTACTTCTTCTTCGACGTGATCGAGCCGCAGGGGCTGGCCTACCGGCGGGCCGATGCCCGCGAGGTGCTGTCGAAGCACTTCGCCGGCTGGGCGCCCGGGGTGCAGCGGCTGATCGCGAACCTCGACCCGATGACCACGAACCGGGTCGAGGTGTTCGACATCGACCCGTTCCACACCTGGGTGAAGGGCCGGGTCGCGCTGCTGGGCGACGCCGCGCACAACACCACCCCGGACATCGGCCAGGGTGGCTGCTCGGCGCTGGAAGACACGATCATGCTGGAGCGGGTGCTGGCCACCACCACGCTAGGTGTCGAGGACAGCCTGCGGCGTTACCAGGACTCCCGCACGCAGCGGGCCGGTGAGCTGGTGCTCTCGGCCCGGCGCCGGGCCGACGTCACGCACGCCAAGGACCCCGAGGTCACCCGCGCCTGGTACGAGGAGCTGCGCACCGAGGACGGCACGAACGTCATCCGGGGCATCATGGCCAACATGGTCGGCAACCCCCTGGGCTGACCCCCAAACCCGGTCGTGATCATGCAGAGTGTCCCCGGGGACACTCTGCATGATCACGAAGGAATGGAACGCGGGCCCCGCCGGAGAACCAGAGGCCTGGATAGGCCTGGATAGGCCTGGATGAGGACTAGGCGGAGGCTCCGGGCTTGGTGTTCTGCTGCAGCACACCTGAGTCGTCGCGGATCACGGCGCCCTTCTGCACCAGGCTGGCCTCGAGGTTGTGGCCGTGGTGGGCACAGAACTGCAAGGTGCTACCACTGGGGAACAGGGCCGTGACGTACGCCTGCGCACCACAGGGCACCCGCGAGTTCGCGCTGCCGGAACCCTCGCGGATCGTGGTGGTGGTGGCGTCACAACGGTCGGCCGCCGTCAGGGCCGGGACGGTGTCGAAGGCAGACACCGGGGCCTGCATCTCGGGAGCGATGGCGGTCACAGGTAGTACCTCACTTCCTTCGGGTGATCGGGACGTCCGGCCTCAGGTTCGGGGCCCGGCGTGACGATCACCGTGTCGACACGTGCTGGTCAGCACAGACTGTCACCTTCATCGGCAGGCGCGCTGACCATTGCAGTCGACCATGCCGCCGTTCGGGGTGCTTGTGCACGTCAATGAGGCGTACTTCACCCGATGAGGCGGAGTGGGCCTGTGGCGCACCTCACGGTCTACCCCTCGGTTCCCGATAACGCAGTGGGTCAGCTAACTTCCAGGAAGTCATTCCTCACCGCGGAGGCCCCTTCCCGCGAGAGGACACCTCATGCGCAACCTCGCTCCCGCTGCGCGTGGCGCCGCCGCGCTCACCGTTCCCCTGCTGCTCGGGGTCTGGACCGGCGGGACCACCCTGGCCGTGATCGCGGCCGTCGGCGCGCTGTGGGGCGTGGGCCAGGACGGCGGTGACCCGTACTGGTCCCGGACGCGGCGGCTGGCCTGGCTGGGCGGGTTCGCCGCCCTCGGCCTGCTGGCCGGTGAGCTCGCGCTGCGCACCGGGCACGGGCCGGTGGTCACGGTCGCGCTCGTGGCGGCCGGTTTCGTCTCGGGTCTGGTCAGTCCTTTCGGACGCGTGGCCTCGGTGGCGGGGATGCATTTCCTTCTCGGGACGGTCATCGGCAGCGGCATCCCGGTGCCGGGCCCGTGGTGGCACGCGCCGCTGGCGTTGCTCGGGGGGACCCTGCTGGTGCTCGTGCTGTCGGCCTTCCCGTGGCTGTGGTCGCGGTACGAGATCGAACGCGCGGCCGTGCGGGCGGTCTACGCCACCGCCTCCCGCGCGCTGGAGACCGCGGGCACCCCGGCCGCCGAGGACGCCCGCCGGCAGGTGGCCGACGCCCTCGACCACGCCCACGCGGTGATGGCCCCGCACCTGGCGCGGGGCAGTCGGTCAGGACCGCAGACCCCGGCGGGGCGGCTGGTCCGCGCCTTCCACCTCGCCGTACCGCTCGGCGAGGCGGTGACCACCCTGCTGTGGGAGGGCCGGGCGCTGACGGAGGCCGTGACCAGCGCCCCCCTGCGCATGGAGCAACGGCTCTTCGCCCGGGGCGACCACCCGCTCGCGCCCACCCCGCACTTCGCCCCCGGCTCCCCCGGCGAGCAGGCCCTGGCCGACGTGTGCGTGGCCAGTGGCGCCGGGCCGGTGCCGGACGTGCCGTTACAGCCACCGGCCCGGAGCTGGTCGACCCGGGCCGCGCACCTGCGCTACGCGCTCCTCCTGGCCCTGTGTGTGCTGATCGCCCAGCTGGCGGCCCTGGCTCTCGAGGGCCCGCGCGGCTACTGGCTGCCGATGACCGTGGCGTTCGTCTACAAGCCCGACTTCGGCCCGGTCTTCCGCCGGTCCCTGCACCGCTGCCTGGGAACGGTCGCCGGGGTGGCCGCGATCGGTGCGATCACCCTGGTCACCGACGACCGCTACGCCCTGATCGCGGCGGTGGCGGGGTTCGGCGCGGTAATGGCCGTCGGCGTGCGGCAGCACTACGCGATCGCCACGACGGGGCTGACCGGTGTGGTCTTCGTGCTGCTCGACATGCTGGGCGACCACCGCGCCCTCTACTGGCCTCGCATTCTCGACACGGCGCTGGCCGTGCTGGTGGTGCTGGCCGTGCACTTCCTGCTGTGGCCCCGCTCGGCCGCCGATCGGGCCCAGGCCCGCACCGCCGACGCGGTGGCCGCCGCGCAGCGCTACCGCGACCTGGCGCCCGGCGCCGTCCCGGCGCAGCGTCACGCGCTGCGGCGCGCCGCCTACCAGCACCTCGGCGAGGCCCGCCGGGCCGCCGGGCAGGTGCGTCAGGAACCTTCCCGGGGCGGGCGTCCAACGCCCGACTGGGAGCAGGCCATCACCGAGGCCGAGCAGCTGTGCGACGCGGTCACCGCACAGGCAGTGAAGCAGAAGACGTAGGCACGTAGCTGCGCATCCACGCGTCGAACCGATCGGCCGGCAGCGGCCGCGAGATGCCGAACCCCTGGGCGATGTCGCAGCCGACACCGGCCAGGACGCACCGGGTCGCATCGTCCTCGACCCCTTCGGCGACGATGCTGAGCCCCAGGTTGTGACCGAGCTCGACGATGCTGCGCACGATCATGGCGTCCGTGGCGTCCGTGGCCAGGGCGGTCACGAACGACCGGTCGATCTTCAGCTCGTGCACCGGAAGATGACGCAGCTGGCCGATGCTCGTGTAACCGGTGCCGAAGTCGTCGATGGACAGTCCGATCCCCATCCCGGCCAGGTCATTGAGCACGTGCAGGGCGCGCTGCGGGTCGGTCATGATCGCCGATTCGGTGACCTCCAGTTCCAGCAGGGCCGCGCTCACCCCGTTACCGGCCAGCAGGTCCGCGATCTGGCCGGGCAGTTCGTCGTTGAGCAGGTTGCGGGCCGAGAGATTGACCGCGACGCGCACCGGGGTGCCGGCCTGCTGCCAGGTGCGCGCCTGCATCAGGGCGGCGTCCAGCACGTAGCGGGTCAGGGGGTGGATCAGGCCGGTCTGCTCGGCGATCGGGATGAACCGGTCCGGGGGCACGAAGCCGAGTTCCGGATGGTTCCAGCGCACCAGCGCCTCGGCCCCGACCAGTGCCCCGGAACCGATGTCGATCTTGGGCTGGTAGTGCAGGACCAGCTCCCCGCGGCTGATCCCGCGGCGCAGGTCGCTCAGCAGCACGAGCTTGTGCGACGACTTCTCGTCGGCCGCCTGCTCGTGCACGAGTACCGGATGCCCCTGCGCCTTGGCCGTCTCCATCGCGATGTAGGCGTTGCGCAACAGGGTGTCCGGATCGTCGCCGGGCCGCCCGGAGGTCGCGAGCGCCATGGTGGCCTCCACGTCGATCTCGACCTCCCCCACGGCGAAACCCTCGTCCAGGACGGCGTGCAGCCGGGCGGCGACCTCCAGGCCCGCCTCGTCGGCGGTGACGTCGGTGAGCAGGACCACGAACTCGTCGCCGCCGAGATGGGCGACCACATCCTCCTCGCGAACGGCCGCCCGCAGGCGGGCACCGACCCGGGCCAGGATCTGGTCGCCCTCGAGATGCCCCAGGGTGGTGTTGACGTCCTTGAAGTGGTTGAGGTCGATGAGCAGCACCGTGATCAGCCCGTTCTCCCGGGCGAGGGCGTCGGCCATCCGCGCGGTGAGCACGGTGCGGTTGGGCAACCCGCTGATGTGGTCGTGCTGCGACCGGTACACCGCGCCGGCCCGCTCGGCGTCCAGCTGACGCCGGTGCCCCCGGGAGATCCAGCTCAGCACGCCCGCCAGGACGAAGCCGAGCAGGATGACGACCGGGGTCAGGTGCCGCTCCCGCTGCTCCAGTGCGCGGAGGTGGGCCAGCGCCTGGTCGGCGCGCCGGTGCTGGGCCTGGGCGGCCGTCGTCATGACGGAGTTGAGGCGGTCGAACCACAGGTCGATGTCCGCGTCGCGGTCGACGATCAGGTCCGGTGACCGTTCCGCCGCGTCGAACAGACGGGTCACCGCCGTCTGGTAGGCCTGGTTCTCGTGGCGGACCTGGTCGATGGCCCGCTGGAGAGATCCGCCACTGATCCGGTCCAGGGCGTCCAGAGCGGTCTGGAAGGTCTGCGCGGCCTGGTCATAGGCGGCCCGGGAGCCCGGCGTGGGATTGAGCTGGAAGTCTCGGGCCAGGGACTGCTGGGCCGCCAGGGCCGTCACCGTGGCGTCGTAGGCCGTCGACCGGTCGACGGCCGAGGTGGCCTGCTGGACGGCCGTGTTCGTGGTCTCCGACGACCACAGCACGAACGCCGCGACGGCTCCCGCGACCGCGACCAGAGCGGCCACGGCTCCACGACCCCGCCGGACCTGACGGCGATCGGCCGGCCTCCGGGCGGGATCCGCCGCGGTGGCGTGGGCAGGTTCCTGCGGCACTCCTGCGGCATCGACCCCGGTTCCGTCGACCTTGAGCCGATCTTCAGGCGGGGCTGACCCCTTGCACGGTCAGTTACCGCAGCCGCGCGGCGTGGGCCGGCGGGTCGTCGTACCGCTCGGCCACCAGGGCGATTCCGGTGATCAGATCGACCGGTTCCCTTCCCCTTCCCTTCGATCACGGAGAAGGAGGTGTTTCGCTGGGGGCGGTAAGGGCTTGGCGGTGGTGCGGGCGCTGGGACAGGACCCCTGCTGTGAGCACCACGATCAGCCCGGCCACCGGCACCACCAGGAGTCCGGCCCGCAGACTGGTGGCGTCGGCGACCGCGCCGACCACCGGCGGCGACAGCAGGAAGCCCAGGCGCATGAGCCAGGAGACTACGGTGAGACCGGTGCCCGGGCGCAGGCCCGGTAGTTCGTCGGCCTCGTGCATGGCCGCGGGCACCAGCGTCGCGACGCCGAAACCGGCCGCGGCGAAGCCCAGTACAGTGCCCCAGACGCTCGGGAAAGCCAGGGCCAGGCCCATTCCGGCGGCGGCGAAGGCGCCTCCGGCCCGGGCGATGGTGCGCTGGCCGAAGCGGTCGACCAGGCGGTCGCCGAACAGCCGGCCGACGAACTGGGCACCGACCAACGCGATGTAGCCGAGGGCGGCGATCGCGGCCGGGGCGTCGAGGGAGTCACTGAGGTAGAGAGTGGCCCAGGAATTGCCCGAGTCCTCCACGACAGTGCCCGCCATGGCGATCAGCACCAGCGCGCCGACGGTCAGGGCCGTGGTCGGGCTGACCGGCGAGCGGCCCGCCGCGACGGCCGGCTGACCATCGGCCCTCTCCTGCACCGGCTCCAGCTCCGTCTCCGTCCCCGGCAGGCAGAAACGCCAGGCCAGCAGCGCGATCACGGCCAGCAGCACGGACGAGAGGACGAGGTGCGCGCCGCGCGGGAGACCCCGGGCGATCGCCGCGGCCGCCATCAGACCACCGGTCACCGCGCCGACCGACCAGATGGCGTGGAAGGAGTTGATGATCGAGCGGCCATAGCGCCGCTGCACGCGCAGGCCGTGCCCGTTCTGCGCGACGTCGGCGATCGCGTCCAGACTGCCGGCCACGAACAGGGCCAGGGCGAAGACGACGGTGACCGGGGCCAGACCCGCCGCGATCACGCCGACCCCGGTCAGCGCCATGCCCACCGCCGCCACCGATGCCGAACCGAACCGCCGCACCAGCAGGCCCGCCGCCGTCCCGGCGATCAGCGCGCCCATGGGAAAGGCCGCGACGGACAGGCCATAGGCCGCGTTGCTCATGCCGAGGTCGGTCTTGATCTGGGGATAGCGGGGAATGAGGTTGGCGAACATGGCCCCGTTGGTGAAGAAGAGCACGCCCACCGCCACCCGCGCACGGCGGACGTCCCGGTCCGGCAGCGCCGCCGTCATCTGTGTCATGCGTACGACCGTACACATGCCGGGACCGGCATGTACAGTCGTACACATGAACGTCCGGCGCCACGACCCCGAACGCCGTAGCCGCATCATCGACGCGTGTCTGGACGTGGTCGCCGAGGTCGGGGTGGCCGGGGTGTCACACCGCAAGATCGCCGCTGCCGCCGACGTCCCGCTCGGCTCGATGACCTATCACTTCGACGGCATCGACCAGATCCTGTACGAGGCCTTCACCCGTTTCGCGCAGGCCGCCAGCAGCCAGTTCGAGGCCCGGATGAGCGCGGCCGGCACCGCGCAGGAGGCCCGGCAGGCCGTCGCCGACCTGATCGTCACCGACACCCTCAGCACCCAGCGCGAACTGGTGCTGATGCAGGAGCTCTACACGCTCGCGGCCCGCATCCCCAGCTTCCGGAGCATCACCAGTGCCTGGATGGCCGCCAGCCGCGCAGCCCTGGAGATGCACTTCGACCCGGCCACGGCCCGCCTGCTGGACGCGACGATCGAGGGCCTGAGCCTGCACCGGGCGCTCGACACCGAACCCCATGACCCCCAGGTGGCGCTGGACGCCATCGACCGCATCCTGGCCACCGCCGACCGGAAGGCGCACCGACCGTGACCGACTACTTCGCCGGCGACCCCCGCACCCACCGCGAGCGCATGCTGGCCGGCGACCTGTACATCGCCGACGACTCCGGCAACGACGAGAGCGTGCGCATCCACGAACGGGCGGTACGGGTGCTGGAGACCTACCGCCTCCAGTGCACCGCCGGCGAGCACGCGGCGGCGCGTGCGACCCTGGCCTCGGTGCTGGGATCGGTGGGGGCCGGGGTCACGATCCGCCCGCCGCTGTTCGTCGACTACGGGGAGAACCTGCACGTGGGTGCGCGCACCTTCATCAACTACCAGCTCACCGCGCTCGACGTCGCGGCGATCACGATCGGCGAGGACTGCCAGATCGGGCCCGGGGTGCAGCTTCTGACGCCGACCCACCCGATCGAGCCCGGACCCCGCCGCGACAAGCTCGAGGCGGCGGCGCCCATCACGATCGGCGACAACGTCTGGCTGGGCGGCGGTGTCATCGTCTGCCCGGGCGTGAGCATCGGCGACAACTCGGTGATCGGCGCCGGTTCCGTGGTGACGAAAGACGTTCCGGCGAACGTCGTCGGTGTCGGCAACCCGGCCCGGGTCATCCGCGAGATCGGCTGACCCGGGCGGTTTGCGGCTCTACCCGGCGCGCAGCGCCGGGTAGTCGGGCAGGTGGGGCAGAGGGCTGGGCCGGGACACCAGCTTCTGCTCGGCCAGGTGCCGGATCCGCGGCGAGGCCGCGACCTGGTGCACCCTCTTCAGCACCTTCAGCCCGGCGCGCGACTTCGGGAACATCAGGCGGGGAATGCCGGGCGGGAAGCTCTGCACCTTGTCGGCCCACGGCCGCATCACCCGCTCGTACCCGGCGAACGCGGCGGCCGGACCGGAACCGGCGTAGCTCTCCCCCAGTTCCCCGGCGAGCACGTACGCACCGGCCAGAGCCAGGCTGGTACCCATCCCCGTCGGCCCCGACCCCCAGGCCGCGTCGCCCAGCGCCACGACCCGCCCGCGCGACCAGGACGGCAGGGTGACCTGGGCGAAGCGCTCGAGGTAGAACTCCTGCGGGTAGGCCTCGAAACCGTCCAGGATGCGTGGCGTCTTCCACCCCGCGTCGGCGAAATGAGCCCTCAGCACGTGCATCTGAGCCTCGAAGCCGATCGATTCCAACCCCAGGTCGGGGGCGAAGAACGCCAGGTTGGCCCGGCTGGTGCCCTTGTTGTCGGGACGCAGGGCGATCATCCGGCTGTTGGTGGAGGTCATCCAGTGCCACCAGTCGTCATCGTCGTCCGCGCGGTCGATGGTGCCGTAGGCGACGTACTCCCCCAGGTCGCGCCAGACGACGTCGTCACCGAAGACCAGCTTGCGGGTGCGCGAGCGCCGGCCCTCGGCGATGACCATCAGGTCGTACCGCTCGGTGCCGCCACTGGCCAGGACCACCTCCACGCCCTCCGGCGACTGCTCGACGGCGGTGACGTGATCGCCGTAGCGGTGAGGTATCTCGTTCTCGGTGAGGTCCAGCAGCAGCCGGGACAGGTCGCCGCGCAGGATCTCCATCTCGGCGGTCGACCCGTCCCGCCCGGCCTCGACCGGGAACTGCGCGTAGGAGCGGCCGGTGTGGTCGAGGAAGCGGGTGCCGCGCTCGCCGGTGTTCTGCTTCAGGACGGCCTCGGTCAGGCCCATCTGCTCGATGACGGCGCGCCCGGTGCTGCGGATGTCGAGGTTCTGCCCGGCGACGCGCATGCTCGGCGCACGTTCCAGAAGCGTGGGCGCGAACCCGGCGCGGTGAAGCGCCCAGGCCAGGGCGGGACCGGCGATACTGCCCCCGGAGATCAGGACGGTGGGGCTCTGGCTGTTCATGTCATCCGTTCCCGTTGGCTAATGACTTCATGGTGAAGTTACATGCTTCATGAAGTCTTGCACGTCGTAAAGTAGTCTACGAACATGAACGAGGAGGTCCCACCCTTTCCGGCGGTACTCGAACCCGGGCCCCGGCAGCAGGCACTCGACCTGCTGCGCACCTACGCCGGGGAGTACACCGAGCTGAGCCGCCGCTCGGCCCAGGCGCTGACTCTGCACGTCACCGACGTCAACGCCCTGGTCGAGGTGCTGTGGGCCGAGCGCCTGGGCGAGCCGCTCTCCCCCGTGCGCCTCGCCGAGCGCGTCGGGCTCACCTCCGGCGCCACGAACGCTCTGATCAATAGGCTGGAGGACGCCGGATACGTGGCCCGCAGCCGGGAGCACGCCGACCGGCGTCAGGTCACCCTGCGAGCCACCGCGCTGGCCCGCAGCCGTACCGCCGACTTCTACACGAGACCGGCCGCCGTGCTGGAGAAAGCCTTCGACACGCTGGAACCACAGACCCTCTCGGCGCTCATCGGCGCTCTGGACGTTCTGACCTGCGCCCTGCACGACATCAACCAAGAACTGCGCCCTGCCCCCCATTGATCCTTCACCGCTCGCCCGAGTGGCGTAAACGTGCCGCGTCGGAGAGAAAGGGAGTCTGCGCCGTCGCAGCACCACCCGATCCGGCGCCGGCAGTACACAACAGAGAGGGCCCTGATGACGCTCACCGACCCGCGGGCCGGCGTGCCGGCCGCTGCCCACGACCTGGTGGTCCTGCTCGACGACGACGGCACACCCGTCGGTGAGGCGGACCGGCTGACGGTGCACGACAGCGCCACCCCCCTGCACCTGGCCTTCTCACTGCACCTGCTGGACTCCCGGGGCCGGACCCTGGTGACCCGCCGCGCGCTGGCCAAGAAGACCTGGCCGGGGGTCTGGACCAACTCCTGCTGCGGCCACCCGCGTCCCGGTGAGGACGTCACCGCGGCCGTGGTGCGTCGCGCCGGTGAGGAACTGGGCCTCACGGTGACCGGTGTCCAGGTGGCGCTGCCCTCGTTCCGCTACCGCGCCGTCGACGCCGGTGGCGTGGTGGAGAACGAGCTGTGCCCGGTGCACGTCGCCCGGCTCGACGAATCCGCCGTCCCCGACCCCGACCCCGCCGAGGTCGCCGAGATCGCCTGGGTGCCCTGGCCCGACCTGTACGAGGCCGTGCGGCGCACCCCGTTCGCGTTCAGCCCGTGGCTGGTCCTGCAGGCCCAGGCCGTCGGACCCGACATCATGCGATACCTGACCACGGCCGCCGAGGAGACGTGTTGACGCTGGTCCCCGCCCGACCCTCTTCCCTCCACCAGACCCCCGACGGCCGGGCCGCACACCTTCACGCGGTGGAAGCCCTGCTCACCGAACGACTCGCCGACCTGGGCACCCAGTGGCGACGCGGCACCGCGACCAGCGACACGGTGCTCGGCGAGGACGACGTGCCGGAGCTGCTCACGACCCTGGTGATGTCCGGGGGCAAACGGCTACGCCCGCAGATGTGCTGGTGGGGCTGGGTGGCATCGGGTGGGCAGGACGACAGCCCCGAGCTCGTGCGCCTGTCGACGGCCCTGGAACTGCTGCACGCGTTCGGACTGGCCCAGGACGACGTGATGGACGAGTCCGCGGTGCGGCGCGGGGTGCCCACCGTGCACGTCCAGGCCGGGCGGCGGCACCACGGCGTGGGAGCCACCGGCGACGGCCGGCGTTACGGCGAGAGCATCGCCGTGCTGGCCGGGGATCTGGCCCATGTCGAAGCGGGGGCCCTGGTGTCCGGCCTACCGGCCCCGGTGCGCACCCTGTGGTGGCAGATGAGCGTCGAGCTGGTGCGCGGGCAGGCCCGTGACCTCAGCGCGGCCGCCCTGACCAGCCCCGACGACCCGATCGGCCAGGCCCTGGAGGTCGCCCACGCCAAGTCCGGCGCCTACACCATCCAGCGCCCCCTGCAGCTGGGCGCGACCCTGGGTGGCGCCGACCAGGACGTCGTGACGGCGCTGAGCCGCTACGGCCGCCTGCTCGGGGAGGCGTTCGCCCTGCGCGACGACCTGCTCGGTGTGTGGGGCGACCCCGACGTCACCGGCAAACCCAGCTCCGACGACCTCACCGCCGGCAAGGCAACCGTTCTGCTCGCTCTGGCCGAACAACGCTGCACCGGCCCCGCCCGCGCCGCCGTGGACCGCATGCGCGCCGGCTCCCACGACGGGAACGACGTCGAGATCGTACGGAAGGCGATGGAGAGCGCGGGGGTTCGCGATCTGGTCGAACAGCGCATCACCCGGGCCGTCACCGACGCCCACGCCGTCCTGCGCACCGCGCCCCTGCTACCTGCCGCCGTCGAGGGACTCGAGGCAGTGTCCGAGCGCATTGCCTGGCGGCGCCTGTGACGCGTACGCCACCCACCAGTTGTTGAGGTCGCCGTAGTTCGACGGTGGAAGAACGCCCTCCCCGCGCAGTACCGGCCCACCACTTCTCCCGAGCACGACCCTCCGGAGCTGACCACCGGTCCGACACCGCGATCGGTGCCGCACTGCGTCCCTACTCTACTTATTTAATAGAGATTACTAGAGATCATCGCAACTCGTTCAGCCTCAGGCGATGACGAACGCTCGAGAGAAGATCCGGAGTAGGTGGAGGGTTGTCGCGGGGCAGGGAACTGGTGAAGATGACGACGCGGTAGCCGAGGTGGGCGGTCACCAGGACCAGGCCGATGCCGGCGTTACCGCTGGTCGCCTCGACGACCGTGCCACCAGACGCCAGCGATCCGTCGGTCCCGGCGCGGCATCTCCACGGCGGCGCGGTCCTTCACACCGCCCCCGGAGTTCTGCCACTCGGCCTTGAAGTAGATCTGGGCGCGCAGGCCCGGGCGGTCAGGGGAAAGTCCGACGTCCTGAAGGCTCGGGGATCACCCCATCACACGGGAGCAGATGCGCGCCAAGGCCTTGAGCGTCGTGTACACATGGGACACCCGGTACCAAGTGTCCCATGTGTACACAACGCTCAAGGCCCATCATCCAGGGCTTGTGGTGGAAGGTGCTGCCGTAGCGAGGATGTGCCGGCACGCGACGGGACGCCCGGCAGGAAGACTCAGACCGGGTCGGTCAGGTACGCCGTGGCCGCGGTGGCCAGGTGGCCCGGGTCGTCGGCACCGCACAGCTCGCGGGCGGAGTGCATGGACAGGATCGGCACGCCGACGTCGACGGTACGGATGCCCAGGCGGGTCGACAGGATCGGGCCGACCGTCGATCCACAGGGAATGTTGTTGCGGGACACGAAGACCTGCGAGGGCACCGCGGCGTCGCGGCAGGCGCGCCGCCAGGCCGCCGCACCCGGGGCGTCGGTGGCGTAACGCTGGTTGGCGTTGACCTTCAGCAGCGGGCCGCCGTTGGGCACGCTCAGGTGCGAGGGGTCGTGGCGCTCCAGGTAGTTGGGGTGCGCGGCGTGGGAGACGTCGCACGACAGGGCCCGGGCGGCGGCGAAGACCTGGTCGCGGCTCCCGACTCCCCCGGCCAGATGCGTCAGGAGTCGTTCCAGCAGCGGGCCGGCCGCGCCGGTGGCACTCTCGCTGCCGATCTCCTCGTGATCGAAACCGACGAGAACCGGTGTGGTGGGCACGTTCTCGCGGGCCGCGGCGATCAGGGCGGTGACCCCGGCGTGCAGGGAGAGCTGGTTGTCCAGGCGCGGGGCGGCGAAGAGCTCCTCGTCGCGGCCGATCCGGGCCGGTGGGGTGAGGTCGTGCACGACCAGGTCGTGGGCCGCGATCTGCGAGGCGTCGACCCCGGTCTCGGAGGCCAGGAACTCCAGCAGATCGCCCTCGCGGGCGGCGCCCAGACCCCAGATCGGCAGCAGATGACGCTGGGGGTCGAGTTTGAGGCCCTGGTTCACCTCCCGGTCCAGGTGGATGGCCAGCTGGGGCACGCGCAGCAGCGGGCGGGCGACGTTCACCGGCACCACGGTGCCGTCGTAGAGCGCCAGCCGGCCCGCCAGTCCGAGGTCGCGGTCCAGCCACGAGTTCCACAGGGCCCCGCCGTATACCTCGACGCCGACCTGCCGCCACCCGGCGGCCCCGGTGTCGGGGCGCGGCTTGACCTTCAGGGTCGGGGAGTCGGTGTGGGCGGCGAAGATGCGGAGCGGGGCCCGGCGCACGCCGTGCTCACCGGTGAACCAGGCCAGCACCGTGCCGTCGCGCACCAAGTAGCGCCCGCCCGGTGAGTCGTCCCAGTCCTGCGTCTCGACCTGTTCGGTGAATCCCGCCGCGCCCAGGCGCCGCACCGATTCGGCCACGGCGTGGTACGGGGTCGGTGATGCGGAGACGAAGGCGGCCAGATCGAGCACGGGTTCCATAGGTCCAGGATATTTGGCCGCCGGCCGGTACTCGCGCCGACCCTCGCCGCACCTCGCCGTCAGCCGCGGGTTCCAGCGTCCACCGGGAGAACCAGGCGTTTAGGTTAGGCTCACCAATACTGTGAAGAACTCCGAACAACGGTCCGCCGACCCTCGTGATCGAGCCGGCCGAGCTCTGCTGCGCCGCTCCCTTCTCGACCAGAAACGCCGCCTGGCACTGGCCTCCGCGCTCTCGACCGGGCACCAGGCCTGTGAGGCGGCGGTGCCGTTACTGGTCGGCCTGATCATCGACCGCGCGGTGACGACCGGCGACACCGGGCAGCTCGTGCTCTGGCTGGCGGTGCTGCTCGTGACCTTCGCGATCCTGTCGGTGTGCGGGCGGCTGGGGTTCCAGATCGGGTTCGGCGCCAGCGTCGAGGCCGCCCGGGCGCTACGCGTCGACGTGGCCCGGCGCACCCTCGACAGCCGGGGCACCGCCGACGGAACGATGCTGCCTGGCGCGACGGTGAACATCGCGACCTCCGACGTGCGCCGCGCCACGGCCGTGCACTACCAGGTGACCCAGGGACTGGCCGCGGCCGTCGGTGTGGTGTTCGCGAGCGTGGTGCTGCTGACGGTGTCGCTGCCGCTGGGCGCGCTGGTGATGATCGGCGCCCCGTTGCTCCTGCTGGCGGTGCGGGCCATCAGTTCCCCGCTGGAGCAGCGCAGTTCGGTGCAGCAGGAGCAGGCCGCCCGGGCCGCCGGCGTGGCCACCGACCTGGTGCGTGGCGTGCGGGTGATCAAGGGCCTGCGCGCGGAACGGGCCGGCAGCCAGCGCTACCGCGTCACCAGCCGGCAGGCTCTGGCCGCGAGTGTGCACAACGCCCGCACCGAGGCCGGTTTCAAGGCGGCCGTGATCGCGCTGAACGGCGGTTTCCTGGCGCTGGTGGCCCTGGTCGGCGGGCGACTGGCCGCCGACGGGTCGATCACCGTGGGCCAGCTGGTCTCGGCCGTGGGCCTGGCCCAGTTCCTGCTCGAGCCGCTGTCCGGCTTCGGCGGGGTGATCGCGACCGTCGCGGCCGGGCGGGCCTCCGCGGTCCGGATCGCGGCCCTGCTCGAATCCCCGCCGGCTGTCGTGGGCGGTGAGGCCGGGCCCGGGCCGGCCGGTCGCATCGCGCTGAACGGGGTGCACGGGCCGGGTCTGGCGGGGGTCGACCTGGAGATCGTGCCCGGCCAGATCACCGGGGTACTCACCACCTCCCCCGAGGCCGCGTCGTCACTGCGCCGCTACCTGGGGCGTGAGCTCGACCCCGAGCACGGCGAGATCACCCTCGACGGCGTCACCCTGCGCGACCTGGCCCCCCAGCGGCTGCGGGAGGCGGTGCTCGTCTGCCCGCACGAACCCGACCTGTTCACCGGCACGCTCGCCGAGAACGTGCTGGCCGGGCAGCCCGGGGCGAACACCGAGGCGGTCAAGCACGCCCTGAGCGCAGCCGGCGCCGACCAGGTGGCCGAGACGCTGCCCGGCGGGCTGGAGGCGACCGTCTCCGAACGCGGCCGTTCGCTGTCCGGCGGCCAGCGCCAGCGCGTCGCCCTGGCCCGCGCCCTGCTGCGTGACCCGGGTGTGCTGGTCCTGCACGACCCCACCACGGCCGTCGACACCGTGACCGAGTCGGCGCTCGCGCAGGGTCTGCGGGAGATCCGGGCCGGTCGCACCACCGTGCTGCTCACGTCCAGTCCCGCGCTGCTCGCCGGCGCCGACCGGGTGCTGATGCTGCACGAGGGCGTGATCGTGGCCGACGGCCCGCACGCCGACCTGATGAGTGGCCACCCCGCGTACCAGGAGGCGGTGCTGGCATGACCACCACACTTCCCGTCAGCTCGCCCCGCCGCAGCCGTCAGGCCGTGCTGCGGCAACTGCGCGCGCACCGGGGCCCGGCGCTGCTGGGTGCCGGTTCCCTGGTCGCCTCGGCCGCCGTCAGCCTGCTCACGGCCCCGCTGCTGGGTGACATCGTCGACCTCGCGGCCCGCGGTGACACCGGCCCGATCACCCGGCGCGTGCTCGCCCTGGCCGGCGCCGCGCTGGTGCAGGCGCTGCTCGCCTGGGTCGGCCTGGCCGCGGTCGCGCGGGTCGGCGAGCAGGTGCTGGCCGGTCTGCGGGAGGCGTTCGTCGAGCACGCGCTGGGCCTGCCGCTGGAACGCATCGAGCGTGGCGGCTCCGGCGACCTGACCTCCCGGGTCACCGAAGACGTGGCGATGGTCAGCGAGGCCGTGCGCACCGCGGTGCCGCAGTTCGTGCAGGCGGCCCTGGTGATCGCCCTGACCGCGGTGGGCCTGGCCGTCCTGGACTGGCGTTTCCTGCTGGCCGCCCTGGTCGCCGTGCCGGTGCAGGTCTGGACCAGCCGCTGGTACATGCGCCGCTCGGGGCCGATGTACGCGCGCGCCCGGACCGCCGGCGCCGCCGAGCAGCAGCAGTGGCTGGAGAGTCTGGGCGGGGCACCCACCGTGCGGGCCTTCGGTCTGGCCGACGAGCACGTCGAGCTGGTGCGTCGCCGGGTCGACGACAGCCTGAACCAGACGCTCGGCGTGGTGCGGCTGCACATGAGCTTCTTCAGCCGGCTGAATCTGGCCGAGGCGATGGGACTCTCGACCGTACTGGTGACCGGCTTCGTGCTGGTGCGCGAAGACCTGGCGAGCGTGGGTACCGCCAGCGCCGCCGCCCTGTACTTCGTGAACCTGTTCGGCCCGATCAACCGCATGCTGTTCCTGCTCGACACCCTGCAGTCGGCCACCGCGAGCCTGGCGCGCATCGTCGGCGTGACGCAGGTGCCCACCGACGGCACCACCACCGACGGCACCACCACCGACGGCACCACCTCCGCGGTGCCCGCCGGCGGCGTGCGTCCGCGCGACGGTGAGGTGGTCGCGAGCGGGCTGCGTCACGCCTACGTCGAGGGCCACGACGTGCTGCACGGTCTCGACGTCACCGTCCCGGCCGGTAGCACGGTCGCCCTGGTCGGCGGCAGTGGTGGCGGCAAGAGCACCCTGGCCGCGTTGCTGGCCGGGGTCCGGCGCCCCGATCACGGCCGTATCAGCATCGGTGGGGCGGACCTGACCGGGCTCGACCCGGCCACGATGCGCGCGTCCGTCGTTCTGGTGACCCAGGAGGTGCACGTCTTCGCGGGCACACTGGCGGACGATCTACGTCTGGCGGCCCCCGACGCCGACGAGCAGAGACTGATGGACGCACTGACGGACGTCGGCGCGGACACCTGGGTCAGTGCCCTCCCGGACGGTCTGGAGACCGTGGTCGGTGAGGGTGGGCACGAACTCGGCCCGCAGCAGGCGCAAGCGCTCGCCCTGGCCCGGGTGCTGCTGACCGATCCACTGGTGGCCATCCTCGACGAGGCCACCGCCGAGGCCGGCAGCGCCGGTTCCCGGGCCCTGGAGACCGCCGCCGAGCGGGTGCTGGCCGGGCGCACCGGAGTGCTCGTGGCCCACCGGTTCTCGCAGGCGGCCCTGGCCGACCTGGTCCTGGTGATGGACGAGGGCCGGGTGGTCGAGCAGGGCCGCCACGACGAACTGATCGCCGCGGGTGGCCGTTACGCCGGGCTGTGGGCGGCCTGGTCGGCGGGACGGACCACGGCGTAGGGGCGGCTTACCGGCGGCTCAGCGCCGGCGCGCCACCGTCAGCGACACCAGGTACTGGCCGCCACCCGCGTCCACCCCGCCGGTGACCGGCAGGCCGGGGGCCAGGCGGGAGAAACGGTCCTCGAGCCAGGCGGCGGTCCTGGTGGCCTCGGCCTCGTCGGGGCAGCGGGCCACGATCTCGCGGCCACCCTTACGGTGCAGACGCTCGGCGACCGCGATCAGCGGGGCCGGCTCGATGATCAGGGGGCCTTCGGGCCAGGGGATCACCGGTGTGTTCGCGCCCTTCTTGCTGTTGCAGGCGCGGTGGGCGAGCCGCTCCGCCCCGGCGAAGTCCCGGCCGACCTTGGCCCGCGGCTTGGCCGTGCGGGCATCGACGCTGGGCCCCCGGTCGTCGTTCACCGAGGCGTTCGGATCCACCGGCTCGTCGCACACCCAGCAGCGCCAGCCGTCCTGGTCGCCGACGTCCTCGAGTTGACTCATGAACCGGACCCTAGCGGTCGGGTGGCCGTCACTGTTCCGGCGGATACCGCGGTGGCGCCCGTGGTGCTAGGACCGGACGACCTGGCGCAGGCACACGGCTGAACTTCCGGCAGAGCCGGAAATTCTCACCTCGTTTCCCGAAACCCTTTGTACTCTGTGGCTTCCCGACCTTGACCGGTGCTTTCGAGATCCCCCGTCCCCGGGGCGAAACCCCAACCGGTCCGATCCAGGAGCATTCCGTGACAGCTGCCGCCTACGAGAGCGACCTCCCGCGCCCGAGCGGTCTGCCCCAGCGCGCCCGGCGGGCCGCGGGCACCGTGCTGGGACGGCGCCGCCCGATGGTCGACACCGGGATCGAGGAGTACGCGCAGGCGCACTCCAGCCCGGAGTCATCCGTCCTGGCCGCGGTCGCCGCCGACACCCGGCGTCTGAGCGACCGCCCGTTCATGATGTCCGACGCCCCGCAGGCCCATCTGCTGGCCACCCTGGTGCACCTGGGTCAGGCCCGGAACGTGCTGGAGATCGGCACCTTCACCGGCTACTCGGCCCTGGCGATGGCCGCGGCGCTGCCCGACGGCGGCCGGATCACCACCTGCGAGATCGACACCGGCAACGCCGCGATCGCCGCGGGCCACTTCGCCGCCTCACCGCACGCCGACCGCATCGACCTGCGCGTGGGCCCGGCCCTGCCCACCGTGCGCGACCTGCCCGGCCCGTTCGACCTGGTCTTCATCGACGCCGACAAGACCGGCTACGTGCGCTACTTCGAGGCGGTCCTGCCCAAACTCAGCCCGCACGGCGTGATCGCCGTGGACAACACGCTGCACAGCGGACTGGCCCCCCAGGACCAGGAGGAACGCGTGATGGTGCGCGCCCTGCACGAGTTCAACACCCTGCTACGGCACGACCGCCGGGTCGAGCAGGTGATGCTGACCGTCCGCGACGGCATCACCCTGATCCGGCTGGCCGCGGAGGAAAACGGCTCTCCCCGAACGGGACCTTGACGCCCTTGCAGCCGTATGAGAATGGCGCATTAGCCTGCCGGAGTGGTTACCCGGTCCTGAGCATCTGAGCCCCTCCCGGTCGTGAAATGCCCCCGCCCCCGGCCGAGAGACGTCGTGCAAGCACAGCGGCTCTCGGGGATAGGGACGGATGACGACCACCACGGCGCGTTATGCACTGATCAGCGTGATGGTGACCATGGGCCTGCTGGTCGGCCTGGTCGGCACGGCCGCGACCGGATCGGCAGCCGCCCGCGCGGCGGTGACTTTCGGGGCGAGCAGTACCCTGGCCGCCCCGCCGGCGGCGCCGTCGTGCCTCAGCGGCGCCGACACCTGTGCAAGCAGCGACCCCGACGTGGCCCTGGCCTGGTCCAGCGCCGTCAGCACGGCCGGCTGCCGCTTCCGCCTGACCATCGCCTGGGGCGACGGCAAGGCACCGCAGACCGTGAACCTCTCCGGGGCCGCGGCCGGCCAGGTCTGGCCGGTCACGCACACCTACCCGGGCCGGGTGTCGGCCCGGCACCCGTACCGGATCAGCGCCCTGGCCACGGTGGTCAGCGACGCCCAGGCCCGTGGCTGCAGCATCGAGTCGGCCGCCACCACGTTCACCCTGCTGTGCACCGGCAAGCAGCTCAGCGGCGCGTCCTGGAACCCGCGTTTCCCCGGCGGCAACCGTGACGTCACCGCCCTCAACGACACGTTCCGGCCCGGCGTTGAGGCGTTCATCGACGCCATGACCGATGCCGGCATCACCGTCTCGCCGCAGTCGACGATGCGCTCGCCGCAGCGCTCGTACCTGATGCACTTCAGCTACCTGGTCAGCAAGCGGCAGATCGCGCCCCAGGACGTGCCGGCCTACGTGCCGGTGGCGGGTGAGAAGGCGGCCCGGGTCTGCTGGCTGCACCGCACCGCGAGCGGCCGGCCCGACACCACCGCCTCCGTCTCGGCCGCCGCGAACCTGCTGCGCGCCCTCGGCGTCGACTCCACGCTGCGCACCGCCCCGGCCCTGCACAGCCGCCACAACACCGGAGACGCGATCGACATGCGAACCCAGTGGTCGGCGTCCACCATCAAGATCAAGAACGCCGACGGCAAGATCGTGAAGATCACCACGAAGCCCCAGGACAGCACCAACGCCCAGCTGATCGCCGTCGGCGCCACCTACGGCGTGCGCCATTTCAGTCCGGCCACCGTCG